>JANOTI010000022.1:0-17684 GCA_031416255.1 Sphingomonadales bacterium
TTCGTCCAGCACGCATAAGTCGATACGCCCTGAACGCTCAGGTCAAGCGCCGACCAGTGCGCACAGTTGCTGTGCACAGCATAATGCGCCGAACTCAACCAGGTGGGTTGCGGATAGTTGGTCGTCCAATAATCGCCGCCCGCATTGCCGCTTTCGTCCATGATGCGGGTCAGATCGGTTGTCTTGTCACGGCCCACGCCGGGTTCAGACGTCCAAAACGGAAAGCGCCGCCCGTTGAGACGCAGATAGGACATTTGCTCGCCCCCGCCCCAGATGGATTCCGATGCCTCGCGTGGGAAATGGATCCAGATACGGTTCGCATCATCGCTTTCGCTGGAGATTTCCAACTGCGCCTTTGCGCCGCGGGTGTGGATTTGAACCGTCGCAGAAAGCTCCCGCCGTTGCGATGACCACAGCCGCACCGTCCCACCGCTAACCTCGCAGCAATCAAGCGCCCACCGCTCAGCCAGATCATCTTCAATCCGGAAATTGCCGCGGCACATATCGACATCAGCCACGCCAATACCCAGTTCGAACGCAGGCGCATCAGCACTATGACGCAACAATACCGCCGCACCAGAGCGCAACTCAAAACCGTTTTCAGTCGCTGCAAAGGCAAACGCCAATGTGCTCATCCCCTTATAAACGACTCCTATTGCATCGCGGCAACAGTCAGCGTCAATCAATCGTGCCGTATATGACACCGCTTGACAATTCAAGACCCGTTTGGCACATCATGGGTCGGAGAGTGGGGCGAGGTAGCAGTCTGCTGCCACTTCAACGACACTAAAGGTCAGCGAAAAACGCGGCCCATACTAACGGGAGAATATCACATGAAAGCCCCTACCCGCATTGCGCGCATTGCCCTTTTCAGCGCATCTGCGCTGGCTATCGGCATCTCGGCCCCAGCCGCCGCGCAAGTTGATGAAATCATCGTCACCGCCCAAAAGGTTGAGGAAAACGTCCAGGACGTGCCAATTGCGATCACCGCAATATCGGGCGAAGCGCTGATCGATTCAGGGACCAACAACCTTGAAGATCTGGGCCAGCTTGTCCCGTCGGTGACATTCCGCAAAGGCACTACCAATGCCAACTCCGCCGTCATTCTGCGCGGCGTCGGCACAGTGTCGTTCTCGATTGCTGCCGAACCGAGCGTTTCGACTGTGGTTGACGGCGTGGTGCTTAGCCGTTCGGGTCAGGCCTTTGCCGATCTGGTAGAAATTGAACGCCTCGAAGTGTTGCGCGGCCCGCAAGGTTCGCTGTTTGGCAAAAACGCCTCGGCGGGTTTGATCAACATCGTCTCCAAAGGCGGTGCAGACAGTTTGGAAGGCGAAGCAACGCTTGAAGCCTATGAAGGCAAAGAGTTCCGCGCCCGCGCCACAATCGCAGGGCCGATTTCCGACACGCTGACGTTCCGCGCCAACAGCTTTTTCGGAAGCTATGCTGGCAACATCACCAACGTCGCCCCGAACCAAACCCGCGATGAAAAAATCAACGGTTACAAGCGCCTCGGGTTCCGTGGTTTGCTGGATTACGACAGCGGCCCTGCGCGGATCAAGCTGATCGCCGATTACTACGAAGCCGATGATGATTGCTGCGCCGAAGTTACCGGCGTTTCGCGCGGTGCGGCCCTTGACGGCGAGCTTAGCCTGCCGGGCGGCGTTGCGCTTGGTGAAGACCAACGCTTTGTCAGCCACAATCTGGTCACCCAATCCCGTGACCGCCAATGGGGCATCACACTCAACGGCGATTTTGACGTGTTTTCCAGCCATGTGTTGAGCGTCATTCTTGGCCACCGCAATTGGGACAACGAAGAGCTGCGCGAAGGCGACTTTCTGCCGCGTCCCGTGGTTGGCACGCCCGAACTGCACGACCGCGGCTTTGTTCAGACCGAACAGAATTCGGCCGAGATCCGTTTGGCATCCGATCAGGCGCAGCCGTTTAAATACCAGATCGGCGGCTTTTACTGGAAATCGCAAAACAGCCAGGATTTCAGCCGCCGGGTGATTAGCTGCGCGACCTCGACATCCGCAATCGATCCGCGGTCGGGCCTTCGCCCCTGCGCACTGAACGATCTGGTTAACACCGTGTTTATCGGTGCGGATTCGAAGAGCCTTGTCGATATCGAAAACTACGCCCTGTTTGGTCAGGCGACTTATGATTTCACCGACAAGCTTGGCCTGACAGTCGGCTTGCGCTGGACGTATGATTCGATTGATTACACGCACACACGGGCACCCGGACGCAATTTGCAAACTGGAGCCCCTGCAACCGGCCCCGGCATTTCGGGCAACCCGGCTGGTGGTACAATCCTTGGTGGCGGCAACGGCACGAATGTATCGACCGGATCATCGACAAACGACAATATCAGCGGCAAAGCGGTTTTGACCTTCAAACCCACTGACGATATCCTGCTCTATAGCAGCTATACCCGCGGCTATAAGGGCCCGGCGTTCAACATCTTTTTCAATCACACAGCGCCGAACAACGCTGTGCCGATTGATGAAGAAACATCGGACAGCTATGAAATCGGCTTCAAGACGCAGTTTGCTGACCGCCGTATCCAGCTGAACGGTGCGTTGTTTCAGGCGACCTATGACGGGTTTCAGGCCAACAACTTCATCTTGCTCAACGGCGCAGCGGTCAGCAACCTGACCAACGCTGGCACCGTGCGGACAGAGGGTTTTGAACTCGATCTGACGACCAATCCGATTGAAGGCCTCGATCTGTTTGCCAACGTCGCCTATGCCGATGCCAAGGTTCGCAAGTTCAACCCGAACCCGTTGACCAACGCGCCCGATGCCCGCAACGGCACCCGGCTGTTGCTGGCACCAAAATGGAGCTGGAACATTGGTGCGGCGTATGAATCGGCGCTCAATATGCTGGGTGCAGATGCCAAAATTTATCTGCGCACCAACTATAGCCACACCGGCAGCCAATTCTCCGACCTCGGCGAAGTGGGCCCGATCGACAGCTATGGCATGTGGAATGCAAGCGTTGGTTTCTCCGATGCCGATGACAATTACCGCGTCACGTTCATGGTGCGGAATATCTCGGACGAAAGCTATGTGTTGCTGAACACCAGCGCCGGCCAACGCCTCCACATCCCGCGCGATGCGGACCGTTATGCAGGCGCGAGCATCCGGTTTAACTTCTAAGAGCGAAAGCTCACAAACCTGTTCGGGTCGCATCGAACAGCAGAACGGCGCGGGTTCCGAAAGGGGCCCGCGCTTTTTTGTGTCCGAAGATCGCAGACACAGCGCCTTAACCCATCACCCCGTGTCAAGCGCGGGCGGCGGAACGGCTAGGATAAGCCAATAGGACAAACCAGTGTCAAATTTTAGGTTGGGGAGTAAGTCAGGACGGGCGGTGCGAGACCAGATAAGCGACCAACCCGTCCATGACTTTAGTGGGTGTTGAACAAATAATATAATGCAGACCCTGTGCCAGTTTGCATACGCGTATATTTTTCAGTGGCTTAGATAGTTACGGTCGCGTTAAGACACTCCAAGCTGTAAATTCCTCCGACAATTATCCGCTGTTGACCTTTGAGTAAGGGTGATTCATTTTAGCGGACATGACTGACACACCCGATGACACCCCGCCCAACAACGAAACCCCCGATAATGAGACGATGCGCGAAGTAAAGCGTGCCAAAGCGCGCAAGCAAGCCGCGGAGGACAAAACCGGCCCGGGTTGGAAAACCGCCGCGGGTATCGGTATCGGCTCCGCCGCGCTTGCCGCTGCGTTGATCTATGCCAGCAAATCGCGAAAGAAGGACAATTGAATAACTGGACATTTCCCGTCCTTCGCCTACCACTTCGCGTATGATAATCTCCCACCGTATCGCGGCCTTGTGCGCCGCAGCCTCGCTTGCGCTTCCCTCTGCTCCCGCCTTCGCCGCAAAGCCCAAAGCTCCGGCCAAGCCTGTTTTGACGTGCAAAGTGACAGCAGCGGACGGGCTTTCCTACACCGTTATCAAAGCAGGCAAGGGCGCGATGCCGACGGACAATGACCGCGTGACCGTTAATTACCGGGGGCTATTCAAAAGCGATGGCAGCGAATTTGATGCAGGGAAAGCGAGCCAATTTAAGGTCACACGTGTTGTCCCGGGATTTTCCCAAGGGCTGAAACTGATGCAACCCGGCGGCAAATACCGGCTGTGTATCCCCGCTGCGCTGGGTTACGGCGTCGAGGGATACAATTCGATACCCGGCAACGCCGATCTGGTGTTTGAAGTTGAAATGCTATCCTTTGCCGCAATCCCGCCCAAGCCAAGCATCGCCGCAGATGCACGCGCGTGCGATCTAACATCGCCATCGGGGCTTTCTTACGCTGTTGCGCGTCAGGGTTCGGGACGCAACCCGACCGAGGCCGATATGGCTTTGGTCGATATTGTCACCTTTGATCCGCGCAACGGAGAAATTTTGGCGCGTGAGGATTGGCAGACAATCCCGATGCCCCGCGCCGCGCCACAATTTGCAGAAGGGCTGAAAATGATGCTGCCCGGCGCATCCTATCGCTTTTGTTTTCCGGCATCCGATGGTCCGCAGGGAGAGCCGATTCCGGCGTTGAGCCTGATCGTTGATTTGATCGATGTGCGGGCTTTGCCGGTGGTTGAGGAGGATTGAGGGGGCAGTCGGCTTCTAGCTTTCCGCCGACAAAGTACCAAAGCCGTTTGTACTGAGTAGCTACAGAGGCCGCAGGCCGAAGTAGCGTATCGAAGTACCGATAGCGTGCGCAAACCCTTCGATATGGCACTTCGCTTCGCTCTGCACCTACTCTGGGCAAACGGGTTTCGGTGACTCAACTCTAGCGGGAGCCAAATCCTACCCCAACAACACCACCGGGCTATCCGCGCGCCAGTGCATGCTGACCTTATCGTCCCAGGTGAAATCTTCCTGATCGTGCCGTGAAAGGTTGGGCCGCGAAACGCGGATCATCGCGCCGCTATCCAGCTTGATTTCAAACAGGGTGACATCGCCCAAATAGCTCATACCCTTAATCTGCCCGCGGGCGAAGTTATGCCCCTCAGGCGCATCCTTGGCGGCGGCCTCAACCGCTTTGCCTTTGCCTTGCACGTGCAGGTACATTTTCTCTGGCCGTAACGCGACCCAGACATCAGCGCCATGTGGACCGGTGACACCGTGGTTCAGATAGACTTTGCCAAGCCCCGGGCAATCGACCGCCGCTTTGTCGGGATCATCAACGATCAGCTTGCCTTCAAAAATGTTTACCGAGCCCACAAAGTCGGCGACGAACCGGTTGGCGGGATATTCGTACAGATCAGACGGCGTGGCGAGTTGCGCGACTTCGCCTTTGTTGATGACAGCGATACGGCTGGCCATCGACAAGGCTTCATCCTGATCGTGGGTGACTGTGACAAAGGTGATGCCGACCTGATCCTGCAAATCGGCGAGCTCAAACTGCATCTGCGCGCGCAGTTTTGCATCGAGCGCCGACAGCGGCTCATCCAGCAACAGCACTTTGGGCCGCATAACCAGACTGCGCGCCAACGCGACGCGTTGCCGCTGGCCACCCGACATCTGATCGGGCATCCGATCCTCAAACCCGCCGAGCTTCACCAGACCGAGCGACTCGCGCACGCGGTCTTCACGTTCACCGCGCCCCACGCCTGCGATTTTCAGGCCATAAGCCACGTTATCGGCGACCGACATATGCGGGAAAACGGCGTAGCTTTGGAACACCATGTTGACCGGGCGTTTGTTCGGCGGAACGCGGCTCATATCCTGTCCGTCGATCAGGATTTGGCCTTCGGTCGGCACCTCAAAACCCGCAATCATGCGCAGCAATGTGGTTTTGCCGCAGCCTGACGGGCCAAGCAGCACAAAGAATTCACCGGCCATAATGTCGAGCGACACATTGTCCACCGCCGCCACTTTGCCGAAGCGTTTGGTGACGTTGCGGATTTGGATGATGGGGGATTTGGTTTCGGTCATAAACTCTTTCCCCGTTCGTCCTGAGCCTGTCGAAGGACGTAACCAGCAGACGTTGCGTGATTGTACTTCGACAAGCTCAGCACAAACGGACGTGTTGTGGGTTGCATATCAATGGGCATCCGCGAGGGCCTTCACACCCTGAAGCTTCAGAGCGATGGCGGTGAGGAGAACGGTGAACAGAATGAGGATCGTCGAGGCCGCGTTAACATCTGGCGTCACCCCGCGCTTGACCAACGAATAGACTAAGACCGGGAACGTATCGGTCCCCGGAGTGCTGGTGAAAAAGGTGATGACAAAATCATCGAGGCTCAGCGTAAACGCCAGCAACGCGCCCGAGACCAAAGCGGGTTTGATGTGCGGGACTAAAACGTCGCGGAACGCCTGCCACTCGCCAGCGCCCAGATCTTTGGCCGCTTCCTCTTGTTCGCGGTTGAATGTCGCAAGGCGCGCACGGACAACCATCGTCACAAAGGGGAAGCAAAAGGTGATGTGCGCGATCACGATGGCAGACAGGTTGAACGGCCAAGGCAGACCGCTGGGCCAACCGACCCACGAAAAGAACACAAGGAATGCAACGCCGAGGCATATTTCGGGCACAATAATCGGCAGCGACATCGTACCATCAACAGCGGACTTCATCGGAAAGCGAAAGCGCCACAGCATTACCGCCGCCATCGACCCGATTATCAGGCTGAAAATCGTGGCGAAAAATGCGATGGTCAGCGAATTCATCATCGCGTTCCACAGCTGGTCATTCTCCCACGCTTTGCCGTAATATTTGGTGGTGAATCCGCGCCAGACGACGTTGCGTTTGCTGTCGTTAAAACTGAACGCCATCAGCACGAAAAGCGGAGTGTAGAGGAACAGCATCACCACAGTGACCCAGCTGCGCATCCACAAAGTTTTGCTGTATTCCAGCGGCGCACGGGCAGTTCGGGTGAACAGGCTCATGACTTTACCTCCCCCGGTTTTTTGCGCAGGCCCTGCAGCGCGATCAGTGCGAACATGGCGTAGATCAGCAAGAACGAAAGCGCCGCACCAAAGGGCCAGTCATTGGCACGTTTGAACTGACGCTCAATGACATTGGCGATCATCTGGCTGTCGGTGCCCCCCATCAAATCGGGCGTCAGATAGGCGCCGAGTGCGGGGATCAAAGTAATCATAACGCCTGCTATAATGCCGGGCGCAGCCAGTGGCACGACGACTTTCAACATTGTTTTTAAATGCCCCGCCCCCAGATCAAGGCTCGCCTCAATCAGGCTTTTGTCGAGACGGTCGAGCGCCGAATACAGCGGCAAAACCATAAACGGCAGATGGACATAGACAAGGCCAACGACGACCGCAAAATTGTTGTACAACAAAGGCAGCGGCTCCCATGTCGAAAGCGGTTGCAGGCCGACCAATGTCTTCAGCCAACTCGCCCCATTCCACATCGCGCCCAACCCTGAATTGGCATAGCCCTGCTGCCCCATCACAATCATCAGCGCATAAGTGCGGATCAGCAGATTGGTCCAAAACGGCAGCATGATGCCCAGCAGCAGCCAAGGCCGCCATTTCTCGCTGGCAAAGGTGATCGCCATCGCCACCGGAAAGCCGACGATCAAGCAGATGAGTGTGACGAGCGCCGCGACCGCAAGACTTTTCAGAAAGATGCCGAGATAGAGCCACTCAATCGCACGTTTGTAGTTATCCAGCGTCCCGACAATGTCGATCTCGGTCAGCCCGACATTGCGGCCAAAGCTGTAAAACCAGACAAAGCCCATCGGCACGATGAAGAACAGCAACGTCCAAAACAAGGGCACAACAGAGACCGCAGCGAATGGCCGCTTTTGCGTTTTCCAATCCTGTTCAGCCATACCGCCTACCCCCCAGTGAACGGATCAGGATGCGCGCACGCGGGTGAAGGCATCCTCGTATAATGGCTGATTAACCGCGTTGAACTTGGCATATTCGCATTTTGCGAGCACATCTGCGGGTGGATAGATGACCGGGTTGTTCTTATACGTATCGGGCATCAACGCTTTTGCCGCTGCATTCGGTGTTGGATACAAAATCGACTCGGTCAGTTTTTTGCCGTTCTGCGCATCGAGAATGAAGTTGATAAACGCGTGCGCATTTTTCGGATGCTTGGCACCTTTGGGAATGCACAGATTGTCCGAATTCAGTTGGCTGCCTTCCTTTGGAATAACGAAGTCGATGTCATCATCCTCGGTCATCAGCTGCGCAATATCGCCGTTGTATTCGAGCACCAGATCAACTTCGCCCTTGGCCAGCAAATCCTGTCCATCATCGTCATGGAATTTGGCGATATGCGGCTTTTGCTTCACCAGCATCGCTTCAATAGTTTTGATGTCCGCAGGCGTCAGGCCATTCACCGATTTACCCAGATATTTGGCGCAGAGACGGAAAATGTCGCCTGCCTCTGAAAGCAGAGCAATCCGGCCTTTATACTGGTCACTGTCGAACAGATATTTCCAGCTATCGGGCACGCCCTGCACCTTCGATTTACGATAGCCGATGCCCAATGCCAGCCACGTATAGGGTACCGAGTACTGACGACCCTTGTCATAATCGACATCAGCGAATTCGGGGGCGATATTTTTGAAATTGGAAAGCTGTGTCTTATCGATTTTTTCCAACATGTCCGCCATTACCATACGCTCGACAAAGTCGTTTGATGGCACGATCAGATCATAGCCGGGATTGCCCGCACGGAATTTGGCAAACAGCGTGTCATTGGTATCGAAAAGATCCATTTTGACATCGACGCCTGCCGCACCTTTGAAATCCTCCAGCGTGGTTTCGCCCATATAATCGTCCCAATTATAGAGGTTGAGCGAGCCTTCCTCGCCATTGGCCAGCTTCTTAGCTTCCTTCTCACCACACCCCGCAAGCGCGCCGGTGAACGTCAAGCCGACAGCGGCAACGCCCATGCCTTTCAACAAAGAACGACGGTTTTGTGCGTTGTCCAAAAGTGTCTTGATATTCATGGCTTTACTCCCTGCTGCATGGGTTTTCCCGATTCTTGGATGCTGGCGCAAAATGACCGAAATTCAAAGCGAATTATTGAGCTCAAGCATTCCGCAAGTACCAGTCGTAATCCAGTCGCGGAACTTCGCTGAAATAGCGATCCTGCTCGGTGCGTTTAACGATGCTGAACATGTCCACAAACCGCGTTCCCAGATAATCGCGGGCAAAGGCCGACGCGTGGAAACGGTCAACGGCCGCAAACCAGTTGCTCGGTGGCTTGTCATCGCCCGACGCATCGCGATCATAGCCATTGCCGACGACCGCAGCACCAGGGTCAGTCGCATTTGTCATGCCGTGGTGCATCGCGGCCAACACTGCAGCGACCGCGAGATAGGGGTTCGCGTCGGCCCCGCAGGCGCGGTGTTCGACGTGGCGGGTTTTGGGCGCGCCTGCCGGAATGCGAAACGACACGGTGCGGTTGTTGACGCCCCATGTCGGCGCAACCGGCGCATAGCTGTTTGCTTTAAACCGGCGGTAGCTGTTGGCATTGGGGGCAAACAAGGCAAAGCTATCGCCCACATGCGCGATCATGCCGCCAATGGCATGGCGCAACGCATCAGTGCCTTCGGGGTCTTCGCTGGCAAAGATGTTGTTGCCGCCTGCGTCGTTGACCGAAACGTGAATGTGCATGCCGGACCCGGCCTGATCGGCAAATGGCTTGGCCATAAAGGTAGCCTCAAGCCCGTTGCGCTGTGCAGCGGCCTTGACAACGCGCTTGTACATCAACGCATCGTCACAGGCGCGCAGTACATCTGGCTTGTAGCACAATGTCAGTTCAAACTGCCCCGGCGCAAATTCGGAAATCGCGCTTTCCAGCGGTAGGCCCTGCACATCGCAAAAGGCATAAAGATCATCGAGAAAGGGGCGGAAATCCTCCAGCTCGCGCAGACCGTAAACCTCCACATTGCGTGGACGGTCGCGGCTGTAATCGGGCGATGCGGGACGAACCATACCGTCGCGGGTGCGCTTTGGATCGACGAGGTAGAACTCCAGCTCAACCGCGACCGCAGGGGTCAGGCCGTCGGCAACAAAGCGGTCGTTGACAAGGCCTAGCACATGACGCGGGTCCAAATCATGCGGCGTGCCGTCCAGTTCATAAAAATCGACAAGGAATTGCGCGGCATTCTCGCCCGCCCAAGGCATTTTGACGAGCGTTCCGGGGATCGGCTTCATCGAGCGATCGGCATCGCCGTCTTCCCAGACAAGCCCGGTTTCAACGGTGTCTTGCCCTGTAATATCAACCACAGTGATCGAGCCGGGGAACATCCGTCCGGTTTCATACACCGCCATCACTTCATGTTGCCGCAGCCGTTTGCCGCGCGGCACGCCGCCGAAATCGGTGTAGATCATATCCACCGCATCGATATTCGGATTGGCCGCAAAAAAGGCCTCAGCCTCGCTGCGCGGGGCAATAATTGCAGATGATTTGGCGCGTTTAATCAAGATATTCACTCCAGAAATTCGCTTATTATGGTGTTTAATTCATGGACCAGCCGGTCCACCTGGCCCTCGGTCGTCACTGGCGACAGCAACATCATATTGTGAAACGGTGCAAGCAAAATGCCGCGATTGACCAAAGCAAGGTGTATTGCGGCCTCCAACCTGTGATTCATCGCGGCGCGCGCCTCGGTACCATTGGTTGATGGCTTATCGGCGCAGATAAACTCTACACGCGCACCAACATTTACGGCATGCCAAGGCAGCCTGTGCGCGGCGATCACGCCCTCAATCCCCTTTACCAAGCGCCGCGCCAGTTCGAGCATGTGGCGGTAGGCGTCATGCGTAATCACCTGCCCCAGCATCGCGTGCATCGCGCTGATCGCCAGCGCATTGGCAGACAAGGTCGTGCCGATACCGCTGTGCCCCGCCGGACGGCTGGCGTTCAAACTGGCCATGCGTTCGGCAATCGCTTCGCTAAAACCATAGACCGCGCACGGCACGCCGCCGCCAATGGATTTGCCGATCACCATCATGTCCGGTTGCGGTCCGAAAGCATTGCTATGACCGCCATAGCCCGATGAGATTGTGTGCGTTTCATCAAACACCAATATCGTGCCGGTCTCGCTGCACAGGCGGCGCAGCGTCTTCAGATAGCCCGGCGTATCGCGGACCATGCCGACATTGGTCATGACAGGTTCGGCCAGCACGCACGCAATGTCGCCGCGTTTCAATTCGCGCTCCAGCGCAATGGCATCGTTGAATTCAATCACCGTTGTCGTCGGCAACAAATCCTGCACTTGCCCGATCACGCTGGCGCGGACTTTCGGCTCCCAGCCTGAGGCGTGAGGTTTCAGGTCAACGAACACATCATCCACCGCGCCGTGATAGCAGCCGTTAAAGACCAGGATTTTGGCGCGCCCAGTGATGCCGCGGCACCAGCGGATGACCGCGCGGTTGGCTTCACTGGCGGTGGTCGTCACTTGCCAGCGCGGCAGGCCGAACATGGCAGACAACATGCCTCCGAGTTCCACCCCGCGCTCGGTGGGCAGCATATAGCTCAGTCCTTCGCTCGCTTGCTTTGCGAGGGCGTCGGCCAAAGGCTTTGGCGAATGGCCAAACATGCTGGCTGTATCGCCGAGGCAAAAGTCGTCGAGCACACGGCAGTCCACTGTCGTCAGCGTCGCGCCATCTGCCTTTGCCGCAACCAAAGGCACCGGACTTGGCCAATCGAGCATCCAGTGGAACGGTACGCCCTGGAACCAGTTGGCCTGCGCTTTGGCTGCGAGCGCCAGCGACTGTGGATTGGCTACACGAAACGCTTCGGCTTCGCGGGTGGCAATCCGGTCGATGGCGGCGGCGGAAATCACAGCCGGTCCCTTAATGCGTAATACAGCAGCCCCAAAGTGGCGAGCGGGTGCGCAAACATCTTCCCGCCGGGAAAGGGTCGATGCGGCAGGTTAGCGAAGACGTCAAAGCGCTCCATCGTGCCAACCACTGCCTCAGCCATCAACTCCCCTGCTAATGTGGTGATGAGTGCGCCGTGGCCAGAAAAGCCGTGGGCAAAAAAGACATTTCCTTTACGTCCCATATGCGGCAGCCGGTTCATCGTAACGCCAACCGCCCCGCCCCACGCGTAATCAATGGGCGTGTTGGCGAGGTGCGGAAAAACCTCCACGATATGCTTGCGGACAAATCCCGCGATATCCACAGGCGGTGTTTGAACATATTTCTCCCCCCCGCCAAAGATCAGACGTTTGTCGGCGGACAAGCGGAAATAATTGAGCACGAAGCGGCTGTCGGCAATGGCAGCGTCGCTTGGGAACAGAAGGTCCGCATCGGATAACGGTGCGGTCGCGACATTATAATTCATGATCGGGATAGTGTAGCGGCCCAGCTTTGAATCCAGATTTCCCGTCCAAGTGTCGGTGGCAACAATGAATTTTTCCGCGTTCGCATCACCCGGCCATGAATGTGTGTTCTCGAATATATGCACTCCGGCATCTTTGGCTGCTTTCGCCAAGCCAAGGGCGTAGTTGAGAGGGTGAAAATGGCCACCATTGCGGTCATAAATCCCGCCATAATATCCGCCGCCGTTGATGTGTTGACCCATATCCTTGGGCTGGACAATCTCCGCATCCCACCCGAAATTGGATGCAAGATATTCCGCATCGCGCCGCATCGCTTCAAAATGGGCGGGCTTATAGGCCGCCTCTAAATGGCCCTCTTTCAAATCGCATTGGATGCCATGCTTCGCGATCCGATCCTTTACCCGTCCCACCGCGCCATAGGCGAGATCAAAAATTGCCTGCGCCCGTTCGCGGCCAAATTCTTCGTCGATCTCGCGCATTGACCAACGCAAGCCGGGAATCAGCTGCCCCCCATTGCGCCCAGATGCGCCAAAGCCGATGGTATTCGCCTCCAGCAATGCAACCTTCAGGCCCTTTTCAGCGCAAGCCAATGCGGCGGATAACCCGGTGAAGCCACCACCGATGACCGCGACGTCGTATTCACCCTCACCGGTGAAGACAGGCTGCGCCTCCCACGCATTGGCTGTTGCGGCGTAATAGCTGTTGTTGAGGGGGTCAGTCGCCACAGGAATACTAATATTTCCGTTTGCCCTGAGGAGAGTTGAAGCCGCAGGCTGAAACTCGTCTCGAAGGGTGCTCAACGGTGCTTCGAGACGGGCCTTCGCGTTCGCTCAATCCCTCCTCAGCACGAACGGATTTAGGAAAGATGAGCTGGTAGTTCTCCATTGCTTAAACCCGCAGCAACAAATGCTCACGTTCCCAACTGCTGACGACCGATTGATAGTTGAACAGCTCATAATCCTTCACTGCAAAGAAGATTTCGAAAAACTCTTCGCCCAGCAAATTGCGCACCGGCTTGCACGCGCTGAACCGGTCGAGCGCTGCCTCCAAGGTGCGCGGCAAGGTGCGGGCGCGGTTATAGGCGCTGCCGGTGATCGCTTTGGCCGGAACCATGCGTTCGACCATGCCGATATAGCCGCAGACCAAGGACGCAGCCATCGCCAGATACGGATTGCTATCCGCCCCCGGCAAACGGTTTTCAACGCGGCGGTTGGCCTTGTCCGCTATCGGCACGCGGAAACCGCAGGACCGGTTGTCCTCTCCCCATTGGACGTTGATCGGTGCCGCACTATCAGGGCGCATCCGCCGGAAACTGTTCACATTCGGCGCCCAAAGCGGTGAGACCAACGGCATGAATTTTACCAGCCCTGCAATATAGCTTCGGAACAGCGCGCTGTCCTTGCCATTGGCGTTAGCAAACAGGTTCTTGCCCGTTTCGGCATCAACGACCGATTGGTGGATGTGCATCGCGCTGCCCGGCTGGCCTGCCATCGGGTTCGCCATAAAGGTTGCATAGACGCCGTGCTGTTTGGCCACCGCACGCACCGCACGTTTGAACAGGAACACCTGATCGGCCAGCTTCAAAGGATCGCCGTGCATAAAGTTCACTTCAAGCTGTGCAGCACCCATTTCGTGGATCATTGTGTCGATATCGAGCCCCATCAGCTCGCAATCGTCATAGATATGGTCGATGATATCTTCATATTCGTTCATCGCTTCCAACCCGTAAGGCTGGCTGGCGGTTTCAGAGCGGCCACTGGAACCGGTGGGCGGGACAAGCGGGAAATCGGGATCGACATTCTGCGAAACGAGGTAAAACTCAACCTCTGGCGCGATAATCGGTTTCCAACCTTTGGCCGCGTACAGCCCGAGCACTTTTTTCAGGATCTCACGCGGAGCGATTTCAACCGCAGTGCCGTCGCCATTATAAACATCGGCAATGACAAACGCGGTCGGAGACTTAAAGCCGGGCGCGACGCAGATCGTATCCGCATCGGCGACCATGACTTTGTCGGGATCTTTGTCCCAGATATCAGAGATATCCTCCGGATAATGCCCGTCGATGGTGCAGATGAATACGCTGCCCGGTATGCGCAAAGATTTATCGCGCACCGAGGAGAGAAATTTCTTTGCCGGCAAGACTTTGCCGCGCTGAACCCCGTTAATATCGGGGACGATACATTCGACTTCGTCGATGTTGTGTTCGGCGATCCAATTCGCCAGATTGATTGCCATGATTTTTCACCGGTTTAAGACCGATCTGAATGTGCACATGCCGGGGTTGAACAGTCAAGCCCGGCATGCAGGGTATTTCACAAACCCCCTCATTGCAGAGAGACTCTGTGCTAATTTTGCAGCGTCTAATTAGAAGCCGTAGCTAACCGAGAAAACCGCTCCGGCTTTGCCCAAACCACCGACGAAGCGGTTGGTATCAACATAAGACGCGCCAAGCGTAAAGCCAGCGACCGATGCGCTAACGCCCAACGACCAATCGATCTTGTTGTTGCCAAATGCTCCGTCTTCCAAACCGACCGAACTGTTGAAGGTCAACGGCGTGTTGGGGATTGCGAACGCTGCGGTTCCGCCAACATAGATGTTGTCGGTGTTGCCGGTGCCGTCTTGGCTTGGTGCATAAGCAAGGACGCCGCCCAAAGTCACGGGACCAACGGTGGTGCCGGTTTTGCCGATAAACTCAACATAGTTGAAGGCCGAAACGCCGGGATAGACGTAGTACGTCACGCCAAGGTCATACGTGACCGCATCGCCACCAGCAAAGCCAGCGTAGAGGTCAACTTCGACGTCATCGCCTGGGTTGCTGGCGATGTTTGATGCCCATGCACCAACGTACAGGCCCGATTCGTGGCTGACGGTGATGCTGGGTTGGAAAGCGGGATCCTTGTCTGACAGCGAAACGCCGCGGAAACGGTAATCCGAGACGGCTGCAAGAGTAACCGATACCGAAATCGGGCCTTCTGCTTCTTCGGCTTCTTCGTCTTGCGCGAAGGCTGGAGTGGCTACGGCCATGCTGCCAAGGGCAGCGCAGGCGGCGGCGAGAGTGAAAATCTGTTTACGCATCTAAATACCTTTCTTTACAAAATCAGCGTGACGATGGGCAATGAACGCCTGTCGTCGGTAATGGCTGTTCCTGTCCCGCGATCTATAGGCCGCACCCTATTATTATTTGGTTATCGGCGCATTTATTGTGCACCCGCACAAAAACAACAAATGCCGCAGTGTTACAAGCAATTTTGTGACAGCGAGGCTGTCCTTTTTAGAAGATGTGACAAAATTGACACAAAGCCACACAGCCTGAACGGCGCACTATCGAGACGATAACGCTGATTTTATTGACCGATATTACAAAGGGAGAATGGTGGGCGTAGCAAGGTTTGAACTTGCGACCCCTGCAATGTCAATGCAGTGCTCTACCGCTGAGCTATACGCCCATTCTGCGCGCGCTCTAGCGGCGCAATTGATTCCGTTCAAGCCTATATTGTTGGCCTGCGCTTTATCCCTAAATCTGACCCGTAGCGGCTTCCCGATTGAACAGGCGCTCAACCTCCAACACCAAATCTTTCAGATGAAATGGCTTGGACAAGATTTTGGCTTGCGGCATCGATTCGCCTGCGCGCAGAGCGACGCCAGAAAATCCGGTGATGAACATCACTTCGGTTTTGGGTGACACTTTGGCACAATGGCGTGCCAGTTCGATTCCATCCATTTCCGGCATGACAATGTCGGTCAGCAACAGATCAAAATGCCCTGCATCAAGCAGAGGGACGGCCTCGGTGCCGCGATCGACGGCTACCACATCATAACCCGATTTCTCGAGCGCGCGTTTCAAATACTCGCGCATGGCTTGTTCATCCTCTGCCAGCAGGATTCGGGTCATAATCACTCTCTTCTTTCGTGCAGCACTGTTGTTGATACAGGATATATCGCGTGACCTTTAATAATTTCCTCTCGATACGTAAAATTTGCGGTAATGGCTATCCAAAGGAGCCAGCCGACGTGATTGGGCCAGTTGCGTTCACATGCCATAATGTTGATGTGCCGATGATGCCGGTGCTGTTGTCTGTGCCGCATGCCGGGCGGGATTATCCGGCAGAGCTGCTGGCCAATCTTCGTGTCGCCGCTGCTGACTTGATCCGGCTCGAAGATCGCTATGCCGACCGCCTTGTTCAACCCGCCATTGCTGCGGGTTATCCAGCGATCGTCGCGCAGCGGGCCAGAGCCTGGATCGATTTAAACCGTGCAGAGACCGATATCGATATTGGCATGTTTTCAGAAAAAGGCGGTGTTGAAAGACCTGCTACGCCCAGCGCAAAAGCGCGTGGCGGCCTTGGCTTGTTTCCGCGTCGGCTGCAGGCCTGTGGCGAGCTTTGGCGAGGGCCGATGACGTACGATGACGCGAACCACCGGATCGAACATTATCATCGTCCTTATCACCGGGCTGTTTCCGAAGCACTGCATGCGATGCGTGCCCGCTTTGGTGTCGCGGTGCTCATCGATGTGCACAGCATGCCGCCTTTGCCTCCGCATATTAACAGCGGCTCGGTCGCAGGCGGCTCGCCAAGCCTGGTCGTTGGGGACCGGTTCGGGCGAAGTGCAGTATCCATCTATGCCGAACTGGCGATGGCTCGGGGCAAAGCAGCGGGCATGGAGACAGCGCTGAACAGCCCCTATGCGGGGGACCATGTTTTGCAAACCCATGGCGACCCGCGCAATGGCATCCATGCGGTGCAACTGGAAATTGATCGCAGCCATTATCTCGATTCGCAACTGCGCGAACCGACGGCCAAATTAAAAGCAATTGCTAGTCTGGTCCTTGCGATAGCCTCGGATTTTGCGGATCAGTCCATTGGTCGCTCTTTTGCAGAAGCTGCGGAATAATATACATTTTATCCAAGAAAAAACCACCCCGGAGTGATCCGGGGTGGCCAAGGTTCAGGGAGGTGGCGCTGGCTAGCAGCGCCGTAGGACAGAAATGGGAGGGGTTATTTCCGTCCTAGTAGGAAAATGGGCGCACTCACGCTTGAAATCAATAGCGGATGCGTAACGAAATGTCGCACTGCGGTAAGATGCACTTCAAATGCGAGAAAATGCGCCGTCCAGAGACAGCGCATCTCACAAATTCAACAGCTTAGCGCGCCAAGATTGGCCTAAATTGTCAAGGAAACATGCGCTGTAGAAACGGAATCCTGTCCGCAAACTGGTGCTTAAGCGCAGCCAGAACATGTAAAATGATCAAAATGGCCAGCGGCTTGGTCAAGATTTCATGCACTTCGTAGCTAAAGCCAGCAAGGCTTTTGCTTTTCCCGATGGGCAATGTGGCTTCAAACAATCCGAAAAAGCTCACTGGAGGAGCTTGCGGATAGGCCGAAGC
>JANOTI010000023.1:0-14202 GCA_031416255.1 Sphingomonadales bacterium
GAACAAGGTTCAGCCTTATGACTGGGCAAAATTCCTTGACGAACGCGTGCTCCAATCGGGCCAGCCTGCACCTTTGGGTGGTATCGAAAAGGGCGGCTATCGGCTGGTCTGGACAGACGAACCGAATGTTTTTGATAAGGAACGGATGAAGGAAGGATCGAATTTCGACCTGACGCATTCTTTGGGGCTGGTGATTGATAAAGAGGCCAAGGTTAGCTCGGTACTATGGGATAGTCCGGCGTTTAAGGCTGGCATCGTTAATGGCGCAAAGCTGATCGCGGTGAATGGCGTGGGTTATAGCAAGGACGTGCTGACCGATGCGATTAAAGCAGCGAAGGCTGGTTCTGGGCCAACGCGCCTGATCGTCCAGCGCGGCGACCGTTTTGATACGCTGGATATCGCCTATGCCGGTGGCATGCGTTATCCGCATTTGGAGCGGGTTGGCGCTGGGGTTACGACCATTGACCAACTGTTGGTAGCGAAACGGAAGCCCTAAGCCAAAACGCCCTGCAACAATTTCGGCAAATCGCCCGCCTCACCGCGCGCCTCGGCCATGAACATAGCTTTGACTGGCTTTAACCGTTGCACTGCGCTTAGGCCAAAGCGGCGCACGGCAGACGCGGTCTTGCCGGGAATACCGAACAATCGGTTCAGATTATCGGTCGATAAAGCCACCAGCAACGTGTCCACACTGCGCCAGCGGGCATAGCGGTCCAGCAACTGCGCATCGCCGAAATCAAGGCCCAGCCGCGCGCCATCGACCAGCACTTCGGTCAACGCCGCAACATCGCGCAAACCAAGGTTCAGCCCTTGTCCGGCAATTGGGTGGATGCCGTGCGCGCTATCGCCAACCAGCGCCAATCGCGTGTCGATAATCCGCATCGCGTGTTGGAAGCCCAATGGATAGCCAGACACTGGAGCGATCATTTCGATGGCACCCAACATTCCGCCCATGGCTTTTTCAACCTCAAAGGCAAAGGCACGGGGGGATAGCTTGCGGTAAGCGGGCGCGTCGGCGCGGTCCACCGACCAAACGATGGCGGAGCGGTGATGCCCGTCTGCATCATCCAGCACCGGCAGTATAGCAAACGGTCCGCTGGGGTAGAAAATCTCATAGGCGATGTTTTTATGCGGTTTTTCGTGCGCGACCACAGTGACCATCGCTTCATGCGCATAGTCCCAGTGCGTCAGCTTGATACCGGCAGCATCGCGGGTGGCGCTGGCGCGGCCTTCGGCAACAATCAACAGGTCGGCGGCAAGGTGTTTGCCGTTGGCGAGGGTGACGACGACGCCTGCATCGGACCGATCCTGCGTCTCTATCGTCATCGGCGTATGCAGCTGGATCAACGGCTGTGCCTTGGCGGCATCTTGCAACACACGGCGCAACCTGCGGTTTTCAAACATCTGTCCCAAAAAACCATCCTCTGCCGAGGGGACAAAATCAAGCGCGCCGGGTTTCAACCCGTCGCTGACCCAGATTTGCTCGATGGGGCAGCCATGCCCTGCCAGTTCGCCGCCCAGACCCAGCGCTGTCAGCATTTTCATGCTGGCGCTGGAAATCGCCGAAGTACGCCCATCAAAATTGGCAGCCAGCATCGCTTCGGGCTCGGCGCGGTCGATCACATGGCTCGAGATCCCGTGCGCAGCCAAAGCCAGCGCCTGTGTCAGCCCGATCAAGCTGCCGCCTATGATGATCGCATCTTGCTTTTCCATGGCTCAGCTATGCAGCCGCAGCGCCGGTATTTCCATGCGTTTTTTCGCCCTAATAGGGCCGGACTCTTGACGGGGAGTCCGCAAGGTTGGAAAAGGCCGTCATGGTTTCAGTATCACCCCGCTCGCAATCTACCGACTGGCGTCAGATGATGCGGCTGTCCTTGTTGCGTAGCGGCGCCTTAATTGGTGCGGCAGCGCTGGGTCTGTTTGCTGTGTTCTATGGCATTTCGGTGCTGAGCTACGATCCCGGTGACAAAGCCTTGAACAGCGCCGCTGCCGATGCGCCGCATAACTGGCTGGGGCAAAGCGGGGCCTATCTGGCCGATAGCGCGCTTTTTCTTTTTGGGTTGACCGCAATACTGCTGGTCCCGTTGATGCTTGTCATCGCCCGGCGGCTGTGGCGTGATGTACCGCAGCCGACTTGGAAACGGCAGCTGTTGTTGTGTGTGCTGGGCATGATCTTGATCGGTTTTGGCATGGCGCATTGGCAGCACGGCGAAACGATTGGCTTGCCTGCCGGCTGGGGCGGGACACTCGCAATCCTGATGGACCACGGCGCGATAGCGTTGCTGAATACTTTATCAGGCGGCTGGCGTTCGTTGGCGCGGGTGTTGCTGATTATCGTACCATTATTTGGAGGCCTTGCATTCGTGCTCCGCTCGCTAGAGTTGGAAAAGCCTTTGTTCCGCATTCCGGCGATCTCGATGCCTGGCTTTGGCGGAAAGTCAAAGCAGCTGACCGGCGATGACGGTGACGAAATTCCGGTTCGCGACAGCAGCAAGCCTGCGCCTCCGCGCCCATCGGTTGAACCAGACCGCCGTCCGCCCCCCGAAATCAAGGAGCCGCAAAAGGCGCCCGCAAAGGCAACCTTTGCCAAAAGTGCCAAACAGGGCGATTTCTTTGGTACCTTCAAACTGCCCTCGGTCGATCTGCTTGACCCGCCGCCACCGAGCAACGCGCCAAAGCTGGATAAGGCGGCGCTGGAACGCAACGCACGGCTACTCGAATCGGTGCTGGAGGATTTCCACGTCAAGGGCCAGATTACGGCGGTTCGTCCTGGGCCGGTGGTCACGATGTATGAATTGGAGCCAGCGCCCGGCGTCAAAGCATCGCGGGTGATCCAACTGGCGGAAGATATCGCCCGCAACATGTCGGCGCTGTCGGCGCGTGTCTCGGTCATTCCAGGGCGCACCGTGATGGGCATCGAACTGCCCAACCACAACCGCGAATCGGTGGTGCTGCACGAAATGGTCGCATCGGGTGCCTTTGCCGATCAAAAGGGGCAGCTGCCGATTATCCTTGGCAAAAACATATCGGGCGATCCGGTGATTGCCGATTTGCAACCGATGCCGCATTTGCTGGTCGCTGGAACCACCGGATCGGGCAAGTCGGTTGGCCTGAACTGTATGATCTTATCGCTGCTGTACCGTCTGACACCCGACCAGTGCCGGATGATTATGATCGATCCAAAAATGCTGGAGCTTTCGATCTATGACGACATTCCGCATCTTCTGTCGCCCGTCGTCACTGAACCCGCCAAAGCGATTCGCGCCCTGAAATGGGCGGTCGAACAGATGGAGGATCGTTACCGCATGATGTCGTCCATCGGCGTGCGCAATCTGGGCGGGTTTAACGATAAGATTTTGGCAGCAAAAGCGAAGGGCACGCCGCTCGGCCGCCGCGTTCAGGTCGGTTATGATGCGATGACCGGGTTGCCGCAATACGAAGACCAGCAGCATGATTACGCGCCGCTGCCGCAGATTGTGGTGATTGTGGATGAACTTGCCGATTTGATGATGACAGCGGGTAAAGAAGTCGAATTCTTGATCCAGCGCTTGGCGCAAAAGGCGCGCGCGGCGGGTATCCACCTGATTATGGCGACACAGCGCCCATCGGTCGATGTTATTACTGGCGTTATCAAAGCCAACCTGCCGACGCGGATTTCATTCCACGTCACCAGCAAAATCGACAGCCGCACGATCCTTGGCGAACAGGGTGCCGAACAACTTCTCGGCAAAGGCGACATGCTGTATATGGCGGGCGGCAAAGGCCTGACGCGTATCCACGGGCCGTTTGTGTCTGACGATGAAGTACGCCGCGTGGCTGACCATTGGCGCGGTCAGGGGCAACCCGATTATATCTCGTCAGTTACCGAAGACCCCGAAGATGGCGGTTTTGCTCTTGACGGTATCGGCGATGACGACAGTCCAGAGGATGCGACGTATCGCAAAGCCTGCCAGATCGTCTTTGAAAGCCAGAAAGCCTCGACTAGCTGGGTGCAGCGGCAATTGCGCATCGGTTATAACAGCGCCGCACGGTTGATCGACCGGATGGAAGAAGATGGGTTTATCAGCGCGCCTAACCATATTGGTCGGCGAGAGGTTCTGCGTGATCGTAATGGCGAGCCGATTTGACCTCTATCCGTTCGGGCTGATTAACATCCCATTCAAGCCAGCGCCCCTATCCGCGTCCGCTAAAGTGAAAAGGAAACAAAGATGAAAAACATCTTCACAGCACTCGCCTTCTCCCCCGTTCTGGCTTCTGTTCTGGTTGCCACCAGCACCGCTGCGCCTGCACAAAACACTAACGACTTATCCGAAGTCGTCGCTCATATGCAGGCGACAACGACCATGTCGGGCAGCTTCACGCAAACCGACCGAAACGGAAAATCGCTCACCGGAAAAATCCTGTTGAAACGCCCTGGCTATGTTCGTTTTGAATATCAAAAGGGCATACCGCTGCTGATCGTAGCGGATGGCAAGTCGCTGACTATGGTCGATTATGAGGTTAAACAGGTGCAGCGCTGGCCGATCAAAAACAGCCCGCTGGCGGCGTTGCTTGATCCCGGCAAAGACCTTGCGCGTTATGGCAAGCGTGTGAAAACCACCGACAAGAATGTTATCAGTGTCGAGGTAAAAGACCCGAAGCGGCCCGAATATGGCACGATTACTATGGTGTTTGTGCGCCAGGCAGGCGCGCCGGGTGGGTTGACGCTAAACGGCTGGGTTGCGCTCGATTCAAAAAACAACCGCACATCGATCCGACTCAACGGGTTGAAATTTAACACGCCGATCGCGCAATCGAGCTTTGCATGGAAAGACCCGCGCCCGACCAACCGGAAACAGTAATGCGTTGGTACAGAACTGGGCGATGAACGGAGGCGGCAAGCCGACCAGATGAAGGCCTGAACGGATTTGTTCATCTGGCGGACAGGTTTGACGGGCTATTTTCTAGACATCGAAAGACGGTCGCTACCCGGTTTTCCCCCTGTTGCCCTGTAGCGGATATGCCGGCTTTTGATATCAGCGTGACGAACGCAAGCTTGGCCCTCATCCCAATTGCCCCCGGGATGGGGGCTTTGGCTTTTTGGGGCTTGCAAAGCTCTTGCTCCGTTAAGCCGTGGTCCCTAAGCAATCCGGCATGACGACCACACTTCGCATCGCATCCTGGAACATCAATTCCGTCCGTTTTCGCATCGACATCGTCGAACGTTTCTTGCGCGATCATGCGCCAGACATATTGTGTTTGCAGGAAACTAAAGTGGTCGATGGGCAATTCCCCGAAGGCGCGTTTCGCCAGCTTGGCTATAATCATATCGCGTTGAATGGGCAGCCGATGCACCACGGCGTCGCGATTGTGTCGAAGGTCCCGATGCACAACAGGTCGGTTGAGGACTGGCAGGCCAATGGCGAGGCACGCCATGTTGGCGTAGAGGTTGCGGGACGATTTCGGCTTGAAAATGTCTATGTGCCTGCTGGCGGCGAAGCACCGGATTTTAACGACGGTTCAAAGTTCCGTCAGAAACTGGACTTCATCGGACGGATGACCGATTGGGGCAGTGGCGTGACGAAGCCGACAATCCTGACCGGCGATTTCAACGTTGCTCCGCTGGAAACAGACGTGTGGAGCCACAAGCAGTTGATCAATGTTGTCAGCCACACCCCGATTGAGATTGAAGCGCTGAATAAATTGCAAGCCACCGCCAACTGGGTCGATATTGCCCGCAAGTTTATCCCGCCCGAAGAACCTTTGTTCACATGGTGGAGCTACCGTGCGCAGGATTGGGAAACATCCAACCGCGGCCGACGGCTCGACCATATGTGGGTGACGCCGGATTTGCAGGATAAAGCCGTCAGCCACGTCGTGCACAAACCTGTCCGCAATTGGGGCAAGCCGTCGGACCATGTGCCGATTGTGACAGAGTTTCGCCTTTGAGCAGTGGCGATCCCCAAAATCCCGATCCTAAAAGCGCGGCTAAAGCTATTGATGCTCTGCGGCGCGGCTGGGTGGTTGCGATCACGGGGGAAAGCGGCACGATAGGGTTGGTCGCGATTGAGACGAGTTCGGATGTTGTGGGGGCGTCGGGGATCCTTTTGTCGGCAAGCCGCGCGGCGACGTTGAAATTGGCCAACCAGTTTGCCGCCGCTGACACCGCTTTGCCGGTACTGATCGCTTGTCCTGCTGACCTAAATATGGCGCTCGCGCTGGCAGTTGCTGACCCAGCTTTGGACATGCGTTACCCGATGAAAGGGCCGTTTTCCGCGCGTTCATTGCCCGATACGGGTGCTGCCAAAGCGGCGATGGAGTTGGCGCGGGAAGCGGGATTGCTGCCTGCTTTCTTGCTTGTCGATCCGGCGTTAGCCGACGTGCACACCACCCCTGCTGACGTTGCAGCGTTTCAGGATGCGGGCCAGTTGCGTATTGCTGCGCGGGCGCGTTTGCCGGTGTCTGCCAGCAGCGACGCGGAACTGGTCGCCTATCGCTCCACCGCCGATGCCGCCGACCATGTCGCGCTGGTTGTTGGAAAGCGCGATGGGAGTACGCCGGTAGTACGGCTACACAGCGAGTGTTTAACAGGCGACGTGCTTGGCAGTTTGAAATGCGATTGCGGCCCGCAACTGCATGAGGCTTTGCACCAGATTGCTGGCGCCGGATGGGGCGTATTGCTCTATTTGCGCCAAGAAGGTCGGGGCATCGGTCTAGTCAATAAACTGCGGGCCTATGCTTTGCAGGATCAGGGGTTTGACACCGTTGATGCAAATATCCGGCTGGGTTTTGCCGTTGATGCGCGTGATTTTGCGGTCGCAGCACAGATGTTGCGGCTGTTATCTGTGGACCGGGTGCGGTTGCTGACGAACAATCCGGAAAAAGTGGCAGGGCTGGAAGCAGAAGGCATTGCTGTTGCCGAACGACTGCCGCTTAAAATTGCGGCCAACCCCCACAACGCGCATTATCTGGAAACCAAGCGCGACCGTACGGGGCATAAGCTCTAAATCACCATCTCCTCAAGCATCCGGCGCGATACGATGCGCAAGCTATCCTCGTTACGCTCCACAATTCCGCGACGCAGCAACGCCGCCAACGCGCGCGAACCGGTCTCCCGGGTGGTGTGAACACTAAGCGCAAGGGCCGAGATAACAGGAGCAGGCCTGATGTCCCCTTTAGCATCGGCCAACTGCAGTAATGCTTTGTGAAACCGTCCATTTGCCGAAAGGCCGATCCGCGCGGCCATCCGGTCGAGCATCAAATCCAGTTGCCGCGCCAGCAACCCTGCGATCCCGGAACCGATCTCGCCATGCGCTCGTGCCAATGCTGCCAATGTCTGCGCAGGAATGGATAATACATGCGTATCGCCGATTGCGCGGAAATCGGCCCGGTGCAGCGCTGGTTCCGGATAAGCTCCGAAAATCTCGCCTGGCCGGTGCCGCGTCAATTGCGCCTGCTGACCTTCGATACCGAAAATTTCGGCAACAACGCTGCCTTCGAGAATCAGGAATAGAAACGCCGATGGATCGCCGCGCAAGGCAATGTTTGCGCCAGTTGAAAACCGCTTTTCCGCCATTGCCGATAACAGCAGGTGCGCACTTTCCGGTCCGCAATCGAAACAGGCCGCAATCGTGGAAAGATGTTCTGCTTTTTCAGCCTGTCCCCAACCGTTCATGGCCGTTATCCATCCAGCCAAATGGCAAAGACTTCGGTCGCACCGTCGGCGGTTTCCATCTCCCCCATCGGCTCAATACGGTGGCATCGTCCCTCCGCCAGCAAAGCTAAGGCTGCGGGGCCACTGGCATAAACACTGCCCATTGGCGTATTGCGCAATAAAGCAGCCACACGATCGCGGCCTCCGGCAATAGTGCAGTCGATCGCTGCTTGCCCCGAATGCAGCGGTATCGCGGCAACAGCCTCGTTAAGGGTGGTAAAGCCCATAGGATCGGCGACCCCTGCATCGTCACCCAATGCCACAAGGAACAGCAATGTTCCCTCTGCAAGGTCTGCAGTTTTGACGGGTGGATGGCGCTCTGTAACAGCGACGTGGACGAGAGGTCGCTTTGCCGAAAGCCACGGATCACCAAGCGCAGGTCGGCCTTCAGGTTCTATCCGCAACGCCACTGCGCGGCTTTCGAGCAGAGTGGCTTTTGATACTGCCATTCCCATCGCCTGATAATCGGCAAGCGCAATTCCGGAATGGCTGGTTTCACTGCCATCGTTGCAGATTGTCAGCGAATGGGCCATCGCGCAAAGTGCGTTGAAACGCGCAGTCCAGTCTTGTTCATAGGGAGCAACAGAGGTGCGGCAGAAATCCGCTGGATTGGATGGCAGCACGACGTGAAGTTCAGCACCGACAGCAAGCATCGCTTCGGCGGCAATGATGTCGGCACCCGCTGCCAACGCACCATAGCCAAATCCCGGCGCAATACCGGCAATGGCCACGTGGATAGCATCGGCTGCCACCGTATCACAGCTATCAATTCCCAATATGCCGCTGAAATGCAGGCTGGGGGCCGGGCGATGCTGAGCGAGCCATGCTGAATCCTCACCGCGTTCGGATAGGATTGCTGCGAATTGACGCAGTGTTGCGGCATGGTCTTCCCATGCGTGCGGTGCGCAGCGGATCGCAGCGGCAAGGCTGGCCTGCGCGTCGCGGGCACGGCCTAGCAACAGCAAAGCCTCGGCTCGCGTCGCCTCGCGCCAATAAGGCGTTTCGCCTTGCGCTGGATCTGAATCGACCAGTGTCAAAACATCACGTGCTGTGGAGGCGACGCTTGCCTCCTCGCCTGCAAAAAGCGCCATGGCTGCAGCATTGATGAGCGGATAGCTGTCAGGCTGGAGCGCAGCGGCTTGGCGGTAGGCTGCCCCCGATTGTGCGAACAACGCCGTCCTCTCCACCCCAGCCGTCTGTTTCGCCCTGTCTTTCAACAAGCGGCCTTTAAGCGTTAGCGCCTCGACCTCTGCCACCCCATCCAGCCCCGCCAAGAGAAAGGCTTCCCATGCACGGGAAGTCGCGCCGGATCGGGCGAGGGTCAGGATGGGGATCGTGTTCACTGTACGGTGTTCTGTTTTCTAAATTTCAATCCAGATGGGAAACGGGCTTATGGCGGTGGCGATCCACCGCCCATGTTGCCGCCGTCAGGATCGATAACGGTGGGGATTACAGCGTTAATGTTGGAAAAATCGCATGTTGCACCTGCGCCTTTGCACAGGAGCAGATTGAAATTTATCGAATGAAAAACGCGATCACCCGCATTGAGGTTGCCGCCAGAACCGTTCTTTAGAAAGTTATTAAACATCAAACCCTTTCTCGTCCCCGCTTCCGGTAAAAGACCCGTTCGCGCGTCGTAGAAGGATTTGTTCTTTTTCTTCGTTCCATTCGGGCCTGAAGCCGGCGTGTCAAAAGCGCCAAAAGGCGTGAACGATATCGGCGTGTTTTCATTAAATGCGATGTTCGTGTTGTCCACAAATGCGTAAACCCGCATTTGTTTGCCAAAGTTGAACTCGTCGAAATCTTCTCTGATCCGGTTGCTGGCCAAACCGCAGGGATTGCCGGGTGGGAGAGTGCCGTTGTAAGCCTTTAGCAGATCAATCGCACAGCCCACTTTGTCCGAGCCGTTGCTATCAATGGTGAAATAGGCGTGCCTGGCTTTGAAAAGCGGCTTTGATGCGTCGCGTTGAAATTGCATATACAGCACCGCGAAATGCGTAGGTTTAAAGGTGCTCGCGTTGCCGGCCATTTTAGGATCGTCGCCCCAAAGCGCCGGTAAACCTCTGACATCCTTCTCCGATAGAGTTGCAGCGTACAGTCCTGCCCCAACAACGGCTCCTAAAAGCAGCGCGGCGGCAATTTTCCCTAAATTTGGTGTCATCCTATTCCTCCCTTTGATAATTTTAGTTCGAGCATTTCGATTCCAGCCAAATAGCCAGCCATCGTTTCGCGTTGGCTCAGTGTCTTTGCGATATCCTCAACGACTGTCCTCGCCTCTTGCAGCGCCCGGCGGGTCGCCGGTAGGTTCGAAGCGCTGAAGGTCTTCGCACGCATGTACAATGCCCGGGCCAAAGCGCGCTTCACCTCGAAATTGTCCGGCGCCTCTTGGGACAACCGTTCAAATTTTTTCACGATCCGGTTCAGGCGGTCGGCAGAAGGAGGCGTTGGCCCTTCTTCGATGGCAATCAGGATTAGGCCGAATTCAGGCCATAGCTGGCGAAACCGAAGCTCAAAATTACTAGGCTCTTTCGCTAATAGTGCATCAACGAGCCGCTGCTCTGCTTCCCGGGCTTTACGCGCTTCCGGAAATTCATCCCTCGCCAACAATGCATCCGCCAACCAACCAAAGCGGTTGGCAAGCGCGATCGTGATTTCCATATTGCCGGGTTCAATCGCTAATGCCTTTTTCTCGTACGCAACTGCACTGCGGCAATTTTCGACGGCTTTATCCAGATTGAAATTGTCAGAGAGATACAAATCACACAAATTGCCCAGCGCGTACCCCATTTCAAGATTGGCCCGAGCTTTGTTCTTGTCCACTTGCAACAGCTGGCGGGCTTGTGCCACATAACCGAGCCAATGGCGCGTGGTCGTTGTACGATCCCGTTTTCGCCACGCGGCTTGTCCCACCCAATACTCGCTCTGCGCATGCGCGAATATCCGTTCAGGATTAAGGGGTTGCTGATTAAGGAGAGCTTCGGTCGTCCGGTGCGCTTCCCGAAATTTGGCGAGTGCAAATTGGGGCCGATTCAAAAGATCATCGTCCTCACCCATTGCGTGCAAGACACGCGAACGCCGCTCCAAACTATCCGGTGACAGCGCAGAGAGCGTGCCTTGATTCTGGTAATATTCCATGGCCCTTGTGTTAACCGCGTTCATCACTTCGGGACGGCCTACACCGCGCAGCTTGGTTCGCAAATCGGTCAGCATATATTCCACCAACCCCTCTGCGCTTGCCCTCTGCCGAGCGGCTTCGTTGCGGGCTTGGAGGGCAAAGGCGGTCATCACGCCCATGATTACCATCGCGGCAAAAGCGGCCCCCGTGATCCACATCACGCGGCGGATGCGGCGTTGGGCGTCGCGCTGGATCAAAGCGTCCAAAGGAACACCGGCAATCCCAGCGACGATTTTCAGAAAACCTACCGATTGGCCATCCGCTTCTTTACGCAAATCGGCGGCGAGTGGTTCATTCCCACCGTTGGTCAACGCTGCTGGAAACGCCTGTTCCGGCGATCCGCGCACCACAGCCGCCAGAACCGGACGGTCAGGGTGCAGTGAACGGAAAAGTGTGATTTCTTCACCAACCCAGCGCGATGCCGCAGCTTCGGGTGAACAGATTACCACTAACGCCTCGGCTTGCGATAGCGCATTGCGGATGGCGTCTGACAGGCTGGGGGCCGCAGCCAAATCTTCGCGGTCGCGGAATATCTGGCCTAACGACGCTTGGCCACCGCTGTGCAACTGTGCGAGATGTTTGGGAAGCCGGTAACGTTCCAGCCGCGATTGTAGCTTGCTGGCGATGGCGGCATCGGCATGGGCATACGAGATGAATGCGGCGAAGCGTCGCCGGCCATTCACCTCTGCTGATTGCAACCCCTGCGCCATCGCATACCCCCACAGCGATTCGATTGCAGAAAGTTACACGATTTTAGAAACAGTTGAACCGCTATTTATGCGTAAGATAGTTTGCCAACTCCGTGGTCTGCTTCGGGTCGAAGCGCAGGCCCAGTTTGCTCCGCCGCCACAGGATGTCGTCGGTCGTCCGCGCCCATTCCTGGCCAGTAAGGTAATCCACCTCCGCACTGGTCAGGCCGTGGCCAAAGGCATCGCCGAGATCCACCCAGCTTTGAGCATCACCCAGCCAAGCATAAGCCCGTGTGCCATAGCACCGCGCCAAGCGCTTTGCAGTGAAGGCGTCGAGGAACGGATAATCGCTGCGCAATGCATCACCGACAACTGCGGCATCGCGCACCGGAAAATCCCCACCGGGCAGGGGCTTGGTCGCGGTCCAGCTGGCGCCGTCCAACTGTGGCAGCCACTGCCTAAGCTGCGCTACGGCGCTTTCGGCCAAATGCCGATAGGTGGTAATTTTGCCGCCGAATACCGACAGCAACGGTGCGCCACCATCGGCATCGGTGTTGATATCAAACCGGTATCCCCGCGATGCTGTCTCCGGCTTGCCTGAACCATCGTCCACCAAGGGCCGGACACCCGCATAGCTCCACACGACATCATCGGGCGTCACGGGTTCGCGGAAATACTCGCTGGCTCCTGCGCAGAGATAGGCTATTTCTTGCGAACTGGCCTCGATCGGGTCGCCGGGTTCGTGGTCAGCATCGGTGGTGCCGATCAGCGTGAAATCGTCTTCATAGGGGATCGCGAAAAAGATCCGGCCATCGGGATTTTGAAAGAAATAGGCGCGCGGGTCGGTGAACAGACGTTTGACGACGATGTGGGATCCGCGCACCAGCCGAATAACGTCTTGCGCCTCGCTGGCTTGGTTTTCAACACGGTCAAGCAAAGCCAGCACCGATGGTCCGGCGGCGTTGACGGCGGCTTTGGCCTTTACCGCGCTGCCATCGGCGCAGATCACAATCCACAAGGCGCCCTCGCGCCGCATCGCTGTGACATCGCATTGGGTGCGGATTTCTGCACCGTGATCCGCCGCGTCGCGGGCATTCAGCACCACCAGCCGCGCATCATCGACCCAGCCGTCCGAATACTCGAACGCTGTGTCAAAGCCGGGCTTTAAGGGCAGGCCTGCCGGGTCCTTGCGCAAATCCAAGGTGCGCGTCGCAGGCAGCAATTTGCGGCCACCCAGATGGTCATAGATAAACAGCCCCAGCCGGATCAACCAGCGTGGACGCAGGCCTTGGCGGTACGGCAGCACAAAACGCAGCGGCCAGATGATATGCGGGGCAATCGCCCACAGCCGCTCGCGCTCGATCAGGCTTTCGCGCACCAGCCCGAATTCATAATGCTCTAAATAGCGCAGGCCGCCGTGGATCAGCTTAGTCGAACCCGATGATGTGCCGCTGGCCAGATCGCCGCGTTCGAACAGGATGACCTTTGCCCCGCGCCCCGCTGCATCACGGGCAATGCCGCAACCGTTCACACCGCCGCCAATAATGACAAGGTCGTAGATCGTTTCTGGGTCGGTCATAAAAACGCCCATGCCACCAAAGTTGCGCCTGCAAAAGCGGTGAGTGTGGCAAGAATCACAGGCAACATCGCTTGCCAGCCATGGTCGAGCAGCGCCTCTAACCGGCTGCGCATTGCTGTGGCGGTAACAGCGAACAGCAGCAAAGCCTTGGACGCGATCAAGCCATATTCTTGGACAACACCCGGCACAGTAATCAACGAATTGGCAGCCATCAGCGCGAAAAAGCCAAGGATGAACCAGGGCAGTTTCAGTTTTGCGGCAAGGCTTTTTGGTCTGCCATCTGCGCTGCCGATCGCCAATCCGATCAATGCGACAACGGGCGCCAGCAACGCCACGCGTGACAGCTTTACAATCGTCGCCACTTCGCCAGCATCCTGGCTAAAGCTATAACCACCGCCCAGCGCCTGCGCGACATCGTGTACAGCCGCCCCCATCAAAAAACCCGCCTGCCGGTCGGTAAAGTTCAGCGCATCGGCGATCAGCGGATAGGTGGACATCGCAATCGCGCTGGCAAGGGCAACCCCCACTAAGGTCAGCGTGAAGTACTCATGATCGAGCCGCTTTTTGCCAATCATCGCATAGATCGCCAGCGCCGCCGATGCGCCGCAAATCGCGGTTGCGCCGCCGCCCAGAAATCCGGCATAGCGGCTAAGCCCTGCGATCCTTGCGCCGATAAGCCCGGCAGCGATAGTCACCGACATCACCGTTACCAATCCGGCAAAGGCAAGCGGCCCCAATGCACCAATCTGCATCACCGTCACTTGCGTTCCCAGCAAAACGATGCCCCAGCGCAGCCCAGAGGTCGCCGCCAAATCCAGCCCTGCATACACTTTCGGATTGGCCGAAACAAAATTCATCGCCAGCCCTAGCAACAGCCCGGCCAGGATCACCGGCATACCATAATGTTCGGAAAACCACGTCGCTGCCGCAGCGCCGATGCCGACCACAATCAATCCTGGCATATATTCGCGTAAGCCAGTTTTGCGTGGTAATGCAGCGCCTTCCTGCTCGGACAGCAGCACTTCGCCGTAGAGGTCGGCGATATAGTTTGTCTTTATGTCTTGCG
>JANOTI010000024.1:0-2208 GCA_031416255.1 Sphingomonadales bacterium
GCTGAACGCGGCGGATGCGCCTGCCGTGGTGGTTCTCGCATTTGAGCCCGAAGACCCCACCGGCTATGGTCGCGTGATTGTTCAGGATGGCCGCATCGTGAAGATGGTCGAGCAAAAGGATGCGACTGAGGCGGAGAAAGCTGTGAAGCTGTCCAATTCCGGCCTGATGGCGGTGAAGGCGGCGGACCTGTTTGCTTTGCTGGCTCGCGTCACAGACGATAACGCGCAAAAGGAATATTACCTGACGGACATCGTCAACATTGCGAACGCCGATGGCCGCGCGTGTGTTGCTGTAACCACCGATCCGTTCGACGTCGCAGGCATCAATAGCCGCGCGCAACTGGCGGAGATGGAGGGCGAATGGCAGGCTCGCCGCCGCGTGCAAGCCATGGACGACGGCGCGACTTTGATTGCACCCGGTACCGTCTGGTTCGCCTATGACACCGTCATTGGTCGCGACGTGTTGATCGAGCCGAATGTCTTTTTCGGCCCCGGCGTAACCATCGCCGACCACGCCAAAATCCGGGCGAACTGCCATATCGAAGGGACCAGCGTCGGCGTGGGAGCCGAGGTCGGCCCCTTCGCCCGCCTTCGCCCCGGCACAGTGCTGGAGGAAAAAACCAAGATTGGCAATTTCGTCGAAGTGAAAAAAGCGCGCTTTGGCAAAGGCGCAAAGGCCAACCATTTGAGCTACATTGGTGACGCGGATGTAGGCGCAAAGGCGAACATCGGCGCAGGCACAATCACCTGCAACTATGACGGCTACTTCAAATACCAGACGGTAATCGGCGAAGGCGCGTTCATCGGTTCAAACAGCGCCCTGATCGCTCCGGTCAAAATAGGCCGCGACGCGATTGTCGCAGCAGGCAGCGCTGTATCCCGCGACGTAGCCGACGGGGAGTTGCGGATGGTGAGAGCAGAGCAATTGGTGAAGCCGGGCTGGGCGGATAGATTCCATGACGCGATGCGGAAGAAGAAGGCGGAGAAGAAGTGATGTTGACTATGTGGCGGGAGTGGCGAGCGAAGGCTGCAGCAAATAGACTGTCCATGAAAATCAATGACGATGTGGAACTTCGAGCTCACTATACCCCCGAGTTGATTGGAATGACCGACGTGGAAGGTATGGCCTACACGATGGAGCAAGCAGACTTCTGGAAAGTAGGATGCTCGCCTCACCATCTTCAAGAGTTGCGTCGATTTGTCGGATCAATACATGATGAATGGGCAGCTCACAGCCTCACTGTGCCTTATTGGGCAACGCTATGGGCTTTGCGAACGGTCCAGACCAGATTGGGTTTAAATGTTCCGAAGGTCGCCGAAAATAGCATAAACGACCTTCTGCCTTGACATGATATCATGATATGATATCAATATATCATTATGGGTAGATTTCTTGTAGATGTTCCAGCGGACGATGTTCGCAAGCTGGATGAAATCGCAAAGCGCGAGGGCAAATCGCGTGCGGCTGTTCTGCGCGAAGCGGTCTCCAATTATTTGGAGGTATGCGGCAAGGAAGGCTTCGAGAAATATTTCGGCCTGTGGGAGCGGCATGGCTCTACCGTCGATGGTCTGGAATACGAAAGGCAATTGCGCGATGAGTGGCCGGACGTTAGCGATATTGCGCCGAAGAACAAGAAACGCACTGCCGCGTGAGCGAGCGATTTTTCGATACCAACATCGTCATCGACATGCTGCACAACCGACCTGTCGCTTGGGCGGAGTTGCGAAGTGTCACCCGCGCATGGATTAGCAGGATGACGTGGATCGAGGTCATGTCCGGCGTCCCTGATGATGCGGCGACAGAGACCGAGGAGTTCCTCCGGCTATTCGCAATGAGCGAAATTGACGAGGAAATAGGCAGGCGTGCTGCGGCGCTTCGGCATCAGCGCAAGTCCATCAAATCGCCCGATGCAATCATTCTTGCCTCGGCACAGGTGTCGGGTCGCATCCTTGTCACACGAAATACTAAGGATTTTCCGGCAGAGATGCCTGGAATTAGAGTCCCCTACAAAGCTAATTGGGAAACAAAATAAATGTGCGGAATTATTGGTATTGTTGGCAAATCCCCCGTCTCTGACCGGTTGGTCGATGGGCTGAAACGGATGGAGTATCGCGGCTATGACTCCGCTGGCGTGTGCACTGTGCAAGACGGCCAGTTGGTCCGCCGCCGAGCGGAGGGGAAGCTGGCGAACCTCGTTACCGTTCTGA
>JANOTI010000025.1:0-31570 GCA_031416255.1 Sphingomonadales bacterium
GGGCGTTTTTTTGATTAGCCTCAAGCGCCGGCGGCGGCGTCCGCCGCCTTGGCTACCTCGCATAAGCTCGGGCGGCCGGTCGGCCTTGCGAACCCTGTTGGGTTCGGGTTTTTGTTTACCTCTTCACCTTTACCTCTTCACCCCGCGGAACCGGGCGGGATCGATCTGGTGGCGGCCTAGCTTTTCGTACAGCGTCTTGCGCGGGGTTTTCAGCACCGTGCAGGCGCGCGATACGTTGCCGCTGGTGGCCTCCAGCGTTTCGGTGATGACCATGCGTTCAAATTCGCTGATGCGCGCTACAAGGCTTTTAAGCGCGAGCGGATTGTGCGCGACAAGCGCTTGCCGCGGTAGGTTTAGCACCGCGCCAAAAACATAATTGCGCAGCTCGCGGGCATTGCCGGGCCATGTGTGTTCGAGCAGGCGTTTGCGATCCACCGCGTTCATCTCGAACCGCTTCTTGCCGGTTTGGTCAAGCGCATCGCGGACGAATTTGGCAAACAAAGCGGGGATATCTTCGCGCCGTTCGCGCAGCGGCGGTATGCGCAGCGTGATCGAACTGAGCCGGTGGAACAGGTCTTCGCGCAACAGGCCTTGGTCGAGCAGATCGGACAACGCGACCGGTGTGGAGGCGATCAGGCGGAATGCGCTGTGTTCGCCGTTTGCGCCGCGCTCGCGCTCTCGCTCGCGGGCATCGAGCGCGGCGACCAGTTGCGCCTGAACCTGCGGGGGCATCGCATCGAGGCGATCCAGAAACAGTGTGCCGCCACCCGCCTGCGCGATCATCGGGGCAAGGGCGCAATCGGGCGCCAGCGTGGCACAGGGGACGACGCTAAAGGGATTAGCGTACAGCAGCGATTGTTGGTGGATGCGCCGCGCCAGCGTTTCTTTGCCGGTGCCGGTTTCGCCTTCGACCGCGATGTCGATGGCGGTGCGCGCAACTTGGCTGACCATGTTGCGCAGTTGCTGCATCACACGCGATTGGGCAACCATATCGTCGTCGGGCTTGGCAAGGGCGCTGCGCAAAGCCCGGTTATCGATCACCAGCTGGCGCGATTGCAACGCTTTGCCGACGACCGCCGCCAGATGGTCTGTGGCAAAGGGTTTGGCGAGGAAATCAAACGCGCCGTCCTGCATCGCCCGCACGGCCATGCTGATGTCGCCATGGCCGGTAATCAGGATGACCGGGATTTGCGGGTCAATCTCCATAACTTTTGCAAACAGTTGCAGCCCGTCCATACCATCCATGCGGATGTCGGTGACGATACAGCCGGTAAAACTTGGCAGGACATAGCGCGCCGTACGCGCCGCACTTTCAAACGGCTGAACCGCAAAGCCCGATAGTTCAAGCGTCTGCACCGTGGCTTCGCGAAGCGCGGCATCATCCTCGACAAGGATCACCGGGCCGTTGCTTTTGGCAAGCGTCATGGTTTGATGAACCGCAATTCAAAGCGCGCACCGGCGCCGTCGAGCAAGCGGATATCGCCGCCAAATTCGCGCACGATATCGCGCACAATCGCAAGGCCCAGCCCCAGGCCTTCGTCCTTGCCGGTGCTGAACGGGGTGAAAAGTTTTGGCTTTAAGTCAGCGGGAAGTCCGGGGCCATTGTCCGCCACAATGACCACAACATGCTCGCCATCTTGCGCAAAGCTCATGTCGATTTGCCCCTTTTGCCCCGCTGTAAAGGCATCAAGGCTGTTTTGGATCAGGTTGACAAACACCTGCTCCAGCCTGATCCGGTCGGCGCGCACCGATATCGCCGCTGCTTTTTTGTCCCATCTGACTTTAGCGTTTGACGACATGATCCGGTGGTTGACCAGCAACAAGGCTGCTTCAATTGCATCGGCTAGGCTGGTCGGACCGACAGCCGGTGTTTTGCGCCGCGCAAAGCCCCTAAGATCGCCGGTGATCGTGGCGATCCGCTCGGTCAGGTTGACGATGTGGCGCAGGTTTTCGTGCGTCTTGTCGGTGCGCGAACGATCAAGAAAGGCAATCGCGTTTTCGGCAAAGGCACGGATCGCGGCAACAGGCTGGTTTATTTCGTGCGCGACGCCAGCGGTGACTTGGCCCAGTGTCCCCAGCCTGTTGGCTTGCGCCAGCTCTTCCCGCGACTGGCGGTATTTCTGCTCGGAAAGCGCGCGCTCAGTGCTTTCTATCACCAGCTGGTCGTTGACCAATTCCAGATCAGCGGTGCGCTCTGCGACTTTTCCTTCGAGCTCGCGCTGCACTTGTTGTTGAAGCGAGGCGCGTTCCAGCTGCCGGTATTGCCACGCGAGGATAGCAGACAAGGCAAACAGGATCAGGACGACAATGATCCGCGCTTGCGCCTGCGACCCATCCAAAGCGCGCTGCGTCGGCATCAACGCGATCAGACGGCCGCCTGCCAGACCGACGGGTATTGCAACCAAACGATACGCTTCGTCTTCGATCGCAACTTCGGCTTTGCTTGCATCAAAGGGCAGGCGTTGCAGCGATGTGCCTTCGTACTGACGGCTGGCGATAATCTCTGCCTTTTCCGCGCTGTCCAAATTGGTGAGTGTGCGAAAGCGCCATTCCGGCCTGCCCGACAATATCACAATTCCGTGCGAATCGGTGATCATGCTGATCCCCATCTGGCGGGACCATTCCCGGGCGAGCGCATCGAATTCGATCTTGACCACAATCACCCCCAACGGCGTGTCGCCATCGTTGATCCTGCGTGAAAGATAGAGCCCGGGCCGAAAGCTAACGGTCCCCAACGCAAACAGCTCAGCATCCCCTTTCGCCATTGCGTCACGGAAATAAGGCCGGAAGCCATAGTTTTTGCCGACAAAACTGGCGGGCTTTCGGTAGTTGCTAGCGGCAAGGGTTTTGCCATCACGGTCAAGCACATAGATAACCGCAGCGTTGGTCTTTGTCGCCAGCCGTTCCAGCCGGTCGTTGATTTGCGCATTATCGCCACTGCCCATTTTCAACATGGCTGCGACATCTGGATATTCCGCAAGGGCGACCGGCAACAGCCGAAATTTTTGCAGTTCACTGTCAAATAGCGATGCGTTGGAAACAGCCAATTGGCGCGCATCGGTTGTTGCGGTGTTGCTCGCTGCGGTCTCGGCCCAACTTTCCCCGATCAAAAAAAGAAACGCGGCGATCAGGCCCAGCGCGGCAATCCACCAGCCTAGCTTGCCAAAAAATGCAAATTTGTGACGATTAAAAGTCATGAATGTGTGCTTTCACGCACATGTGAGCAATCTACTGTTTATATTCCCACACATAATTTGCCACATATTCCATAGAAATTATAATAAACTACTGTAAAAAATAGGTATAATGGAAATCATCTTTCGATTGACCAAAGCTAACCCAGCCATCACCAAGGATGCAAATTAAAAACGTTCGGGATGAGGGAAAAAATCAGATGGCGATTGCGTCAACAGTCACTGCGCCTGCGACCGGCACTAAACAGGCTTGGTACAGCCATCTGTACGCGCAGGTTTTGCTGGCGATTGTAGCTGGCGTTGCGGTCGGGTTCATTTGGCCCGAAACCGGCGTTGCTCTGCAACCTTTGGGCGATGCGTTTATTAAGCTGGTCAAAATGATTATCGCTCCGGTCATATTCCTGACGATTACCACCGGCATCGCAGGCATGCGTGCCGTGGGCGATATCGGACGCGTGGCCGGGAAAGCATTTGCCTATTTCATCAGCGTTTCAACATTGGCGTTGATCGTTGGGCTGATCGTGGCGAACCTTGTTCAACCCGGCGCGGGCATGAACGTCGATCCGGCAACGCTCGATGCCAGCGCAGTGCAGGATTACGCCGGCAAAGCCCAAGAAGCGAGCATCGTTAAATTCTTGCTCGACGTCATCCCCACAACAGCGCTTTCGGCGCTGACCGATGGCTCAATTTTGCAAGTGTTGCTTGTTGCAATTCTGTTCGGTTTTGCACTTTCCTTAGTTGGCAAGCCAGCAGAGCCTGTGACCCGCTTTTTGGAATCCGTGTCGCTTGTGGTGTTTAAGCTGGTGGCACTATTGATGCGCCTCGCGCCCATTGGCGCCTTTGGAGCGATGGCTTTCACCATCGGGAAATACGGTGTCGGGACGCTGGTATCGCTTGGGTCGCTTGTCCTCACATTCTATCTGACCTCGGCAATCTTTGTCCTTGTCGTCCTTGGTCTGATTGCAAAGCTGAACGGATTTTCCATCCTTGCACTGATCCGGTATTTGAAAAGCGAGCTGTTGCTTGTGCTCGGCACATCGTCGTCGGAAGCTGCGCTGCCTGCGTTGATCGAAAAGATGGAACGGGCTGGCTGTTCAAAGGCTGTCGTCGGGCTAGTGGTACCCACCGGCTATTCCTTCAACCTGGACGGAACAAATATCTATATGACGCTGGCGGCGCTGTTCATCGCGCAGGCCACCGGCATCGAGCTGAGTCTGGGGGAGCAACTGGCGCTGTTGGCGGTTGCTATGATTAGTTCAAAAGGAGCCGCAGGCGTGACCGGCGCCGGTTTCATTACGCTTGCCGCAACCTTGTCAATTGTACCCTCGGTCCCGCTGGCCGGTATGGCGCTGATCCTTGGCATCGACCGGTTCATGAGCGAATGCCGCGCACTTACCAATTTTATCGGAAATGCGGTTGCAACTGTCGTCGTTGCGCGATGGGAAAACGCGCTTGATGTCGATCAAATGCGGGCAGCCTTTGCCAACAAGACGGAACCCTTGGTGGCTTTAAGTGCCGCACCCGGAATGACGGATACAGATTAAAAAACGGAACAAAAAACAAAAATACAGGAGAGGTAAAATGAAAATGAACAGCAATCTTTGGTTGGCATCCACAGCTTTAATGCTGAGCTTTGCGGCGCCTGCCTTTGCGCAGGAAGCAGATGTCCCTGTTGAAGAGGCGGAGGAAGCATCCGCGGCAGAAAGCATCACCGTCATTGGTTCACGCGGTAAACCACGGACGGATGTGGATCGCCCGGTTCCGGTTGATATTGTGACGACAGAGGATTTGGCTGCAACGGGGCAAACCGATTTGGGCCAACAAATCCAGTTTACATCACCATCGTTCAACTCGTCAAAATACGGCGTGAATGGTGCCACCAACTTTGCCGATCCAGCGTCGCTGCGCGGTTTGGCGCCGGACCAGGTTTTGCTGTTGATAAACGGCCATCGTCGTCATCAATTTTCGGCATTGAACCTTAACGTCTCGCCAGGTCTTGGTACTGTTGTTTCGGATTTGAACAGCATTCCAACGGCCGCTGTTCAGCGTATCGAAGTATTGCGCGATGGTGCAGCGGCACAATATGGATCCGATGCCATTGCAGGCATTGTCAACCTTGCGCTGAAAGACAGCGATGAAGGTGGATCGGTTGGCATTACCACTGGCCTAAACAAAGAAGGCGACGGTTTTACGATCAAAGGTTCGATCAACCACGGGCTAAAGCTCGGATCGAATGGCGGCTTCATCAACTATACCTTGGAATATTTTGGCACCGAAGGAACCAACCGGTCCGACCCGTATGATGGTCCGATTTACCCCGCAACGCCCGCAACCTATGGAACGACCGGCCCGACAGCTGCATTCCCCTATACCACAGCCAATCCGCGTGCTGATCGCGGCGTGTATCCACAAGGTGCGTTTGTGGTCGGAAATTACGGTGCAAACCGTAACCGTACCTATCAGGCCTTTGTGAATTCGGAACTGCCCTTGGGTGATGCCATTACGGCGTATGTGTTTGGCGGCTATTCGCGCAAAGACATACGCGCATTCGGCTTTTTTCGCGCTCCGGCAACCACGGCGAATGCTGTGCTTTCGATTTTCCCCGATGGCTATGTGCCGGTTTTGCCCGGTCGGTCGATTGACTATTCGGTCAATGGTGGCCTGAAGGCAGAGCTTGGCGGATGGGACATTGATCTGGGCTATGGCTTTGGCCACAACCATCTTGATCAATTTGCCAAAAACACTGTTAATGCATCATTGGGTGCCGCAAGCTCGACCGAATTCTATGTCGGGCAAACGCAGTTTAACCAGCAAGTTGTCGATCTGACCGGATCGAAGGATCTGGGTTCGGTCGGCGGCATCGACGCTTTGAACATCGCGATGGGTGTGCAATGGCGCCGGGACAATTTCCAAGTTAGTCGGGGCGATCTCGCCTCATATCAAGTTGGGCCACTTGCCTTGTCGGGTCGCACCGCAGGTTCGAATGGTCGCCCCGGCTATGCCCCAGCGGATGAAAACGACCTAAGCAGGCGCAACATCGCCGGCTTTATCGACCTTGAGGCGGATATCACCGATGCGTTTCTGGTAACGACGGCGCTGCGTTATGAAGATTATAGCGACTTTGGCGGCAATCTCTCGGGTAAGCTGGCGGCGCGTTACAAGCTAAGCGACGCCATCGCTGTTCGCGGTTCATACAACCGCGGCTTCCGCGCTCCGTCGCTTGCCCAGATTGGCAACCGCGTCAATACATCGACGGTGCAGAACAACCAGATCTTGCAAACGCAGCAAATCGCCAGCAGCGATCCGCGCTTAGCAACTTTGGGGATTGCCGATCCTAAAGCCGAAATTTCGAACAATTTCAGCGCAGGGTTCACCGGCGATTTGGGGGCATTTACCTTTACCGTCGATGCATTCCAAATCGACATCAAGGACCGGATTGCAATCACGGACGGCATTTTATCGGCCAACTTCCCGGCGGTCGCAGCCTTGTTCCCCGGCGTGCGTGAAATCCGTTTCTTCACAAACCAGATCGATACGCAAACACGCGGGATTGATGTGGTCGCAACGTATAAGCTGGATGTCGGCCCCGGGCAGTTGAAACTGACACTGGCCGGAACCCATGCCGAAACCAAAGTGAAAAGCCAACGCGCAACGCCATCTCAGCTGGTTGCAGGTGCATCTGCTGCAAATCAGGCGGCATCGTTGCTGGGTCTGACCGCTATTGAACTGATCGAAGTTGCTCAGCCGCGGACCAAAGTGCTCCTTTCGACCAATTACGAAACGGGTGGTCTTACCCTTGGCGCTCGGGCCACGTATTTTGGCGATGTGAAAGCGTTTAGTACCGGGTTGAGTGCGACGGATTCAAATGTGGCGTGCAATACCGCCAACCGCTGTGTCCAGACTTTCGCTGCGAAAACCATCTTCGATATGAACGCGACGTATGCGTTTACCGAAGCCTTTGGCCTGACATTGGGGGTCAACAATTTGTTCGATACCTATCCCGATAAATGGAACAACACCCGCGATGGCGCGGCTGGCCAAGCATCGTCCTATTCCAACGGTCAGACGCCCTATACCCGGAACGCTAACCAGTTTGGCTTTAACGGTTCCTATTATTATCTGACGGCTAATGTGAAATTCTAGTCATAGCGGCTTGCCGCGATTGACCTAAAATATCGGCGGCAGACTAGCTCCAGTCTGCCGCCGATATGTTTTTGGGGCTTTGTTAAGTGCCGGCGCGGTCTGTGTCAGGGACCATTTGGGATATCCCTTGGCGGGTCTCTTGGCTTATCCCCGCCACCACCGATGCCGGGAATGCCGATCCCGATGTTGATTTTGAACTTCGGCTTCTTCTTTTTGGCCGATGGTGGCGGTGCGCATTTCCAGCGGTTGGTAACAGTCACCGTCTGTGCTGCTGTCGTCGCCGTCATGGGCTGAGCGATGCTGTAAGTTGGCGCCTCCCATGTTGGCTGTTGGCCGGACGGCGTTCGGGCTGCACAGAAATCTATGATAGTTTGCGGCCATGCTGACGGCAGTGTTTCGGAAATCGTGCAGGTCGTACCAACCGGTGCCACAAAGGGCTGGCTTGAAATGCCATTGGCAACTGTTGTTACGCTGACGCTTGCTGGCGTTGAGGGCGATGCACAGTTTGACGCAAAGCTGTACGTTTGCTGCGTCATCTGCGGTACGAATAGCCCCGGAATTGTGGGACCGTACACCAGCTTATAGACTTTGATTGTACCAGGTGCAGTTGGTTGAACACACGACCAGTCATTGGTGATAAACAGGTTCTGCAGGCTCGCTGTTACCGTCATGGGTTGCGCAATCGAATAGCTTGGTGCTGCCCATTGTGGAACCGCCCCATTCTGCCCCGAACAATAAGCGGTTTGCGCGACTGAGAAGGTGGCAGGTAGCGTTTCCGTAAACTGGCAGCCGGTTCCGACAGGTGCCGAAACTGCGCCTCCGCCGCCCTGATTTGACGTCGTTATAGTAACCGATGCTGGCGTCGATGGCGTTGTACAGTTGCTATTGATGACAAAGGGCATTGCAGGAATTTGCTGCGTTGGCCCGAACACTTTCTTGAATATCTGCACTTGGCCATTGGCGGGCTTGCAACTCCACGCATTGGTTACCGTGACGGTCTGATTGCCAGCGGTGATATCCACTACAGGGGGCGTCGTTGTTGTTTGTCCGTTCACTGTATAGGTCGGGACATCCCATGATGGCGTGCCGCCACCATTGGCCGGAATGGCGCAAAAGCTGGTTGCCCAGCTTGGCAGCATTGGCGGCGCAGGTTGCGTTTCCGACACGGTGCAATCTGCACCAATTGGTGCGGTGATCGAACCGGGCAGGGAGGACACCGAAGCATTGCCCGTTGCCGCGGTGGTCAGTGTGACGGTGGATGCTGAACCCGCTGGAGTGCAATTGGTATTGATAACCCAGCTTTTTTGCGGGAACTGCAGCGCACCTTGCGGCGTGTTGACGGTTTTTATGACGGACAATGTGCCGTTATTTCCGACGCACGACCAGGTGTTCTTGACACGGATGACATTCACCCCCGCAACGATTGTGGTCGATCCGCTGTTCGGTACATAAACCGGCGGGTCCCATTGGAATGTTTTGCCCTGATTGGCACAGGTGCTGGCCAATACGGTAGGGATCGACGGTGTCTGTTCGGTCACAGTACAGATTGAACCAAGCGGGATGTTGTTGACCAGCCCACTTGCCCCGGGCCAGCCTGTAAGCGAAAGGTTCGTTATAATGGCAGGGCCGCCCGATGCCGGGACGCAGCTTGCTGTCATGGGATAGGTTTGCGGCGGGATAGCCAGTCCGGGAACCGTGTTGGTCACTTCTTTGATAATTTCCAACCGACCGGTTGCAGGAACACATTCCCATGCGTTGATAATGGTGACCTGTGCGCCATTGGCACCAATCGTGACTGTACCGTTATTGGGTGTAAGAACCGGCGTTTTCCACGCGGGTATCTTTCCGGGACCGCAGAATGTTTTTGCAGCAGCGGGGAAGGCAGGAAACGGCGCGTTTTCGGTCACGGTGCATGTGGCGCCTACCTGCACAGGGAAGGTGACAGAGCCGGAGCCTGATCCATTATTGACGGTTTGTGTTGCATTTCCGCCGGGTGTGCAATTTGCACTGACGCTAAAATTAAGGTTAGTCAGTACGACAGAGCCGGGGTTGTTGATCCGTTTTGTGACGGTCAAATACGGTGGCTTTTTGCACGTATAGGTATTGGTGACAGTCACCGGATTACCCGTCGCGCTTAATGCACCCAAAGTGATCGGGGCATTGCTGGTGACGGCAACATTTCCTACGCCTCCGCAACGCTGCGCCATCGCAGCCGGAATTGGCGGCAGTGCGGTTTCTGCAACTTTGCAGGTGCCGCTCATGGGGACTGTGTTTACGGTGAAATAGTTGCTGTAGCCGGTGAGATTTGTCGTGTGGAGTGATGTGGTCGGTGACGCGGTTGGAATGCCATAAGGCGTGCAACTGACCGCTAGTGTAAACGGACCAAGCGCGGTAACGCCAGCTCCAGTTTGGTCGATTACCTGCTTGCGTACCGATATGGTGGTCACTGGAATGACGGGTATGGAATAGTCGGTGCATTTGGGGTTGATGCCGCTGTTATTATACCAGCCGGGGCCAGCTTCGGCGCCTTGCGCCTCGACACACGCTTGGTTGTTGATGTCTTGCCCTTGTATGACCGCCGATCCAGGCAAAGTCAGATTCCAAACACCATCGGCATTTGGCGCAAGATTTTTAATGCCAATCTGCCAGCGCGGGTTGTGCGGAACAGGCGCCGTCCAGCACCAGCTGGATGCGCACGTGCCCGATGTTACCTGCGTGTTTGAATAAGGAGCCGCAAACCCGTCCTTTACAACAAATCCGGGGGTCGCAGGGCCAGTAAGCGCACTCTGCGCGGTGTTCGTTGTGGTGATTGTGTAGGTAATCGGATTGGTATTGCCAAAATAGGTCCACGGGCTTGAACTGCCGGGCAATCCGCCGACTGTAGCCGATTTGTTTATGTCGGCGTCCCAGCATTTTGGCAAAGCAGCTTCGACCGTTGCCCAGTTTTTATCCTGCGGTTTGGGGTTGGAGCCTGCACCTAAGGTATAGTTGCCCGATGGCGGCCAAGCGATGTTGCTGTTGAACGGATGGGTAACATCCATCAGCGCAAGGTTTTCAAACAGCGCCGGTTTGGTTGTGCAATACTTGTCCTTCAAAGGCGGACGTTGGACGACGATGGATATTGTGCATTTTATTGTGCCGCCGCTGGGGAAGGCGATATTGCTGCCCAAATTGATCGTGGGCGACCCTTGCGCAGGCGACGATGTGTGCACGGCTGTTCCGTTGATAACGCCATTAACAACGGGGCCACCGCTCCACGAGGCGGAGCACTTCCATGTCGAAGTGAATGGCAACGCGGTCGCATAATCCGGAATAGATATCCGCGCGACATCCATTACGGTACCAATTGTACGTGCGCCACCAAGGTTCGTGAACGTCACGCTGTATAAAAGCGGCTGCCCGAATTCCACGACCGCAGGATTGTTTTTCAATCGTTTGGTGACAAGGAATTTGCAAGCCGGCTGCGGCTCCATTTCGGTGATGGCTTTGGCCTGCTGGGTGAATGTCGTATTTTGACCTGTTACTTTGATGGCACCATAAGGCGACGCTTTGTACGTCACCCGAGCAATGTTGATAATCGGCTTTGGATTAGCATTCGGCACAGTTTCGCAGTCCGGCTTGTCATAGACAAAGGTGGTGTAAAACGTGATCTTTTCGCCCGGATCGATTTCGATCTGTTCGGTTGTGTCCCAGGCGTGGTTCGTTTCGCCATAAAAGGTGTAATTATGGTCTGGGTCGGCAGCGATTCCTGGCGTGAACGGCGCGCAGTCATTCGGATCTGTCGTTTCCAATGGCTCGCAACGTGTATCAACATGGATGCGGGTAAACGGCGGTGTGTTGACCCCTTCGACAACCCAATCCTGCAGGTCGTTCTTTGCAATGGTGATCTGCTGCGCAGGGATTGAGGAGTTTTCGATGACGATTTTGTAAGTCACCTTTGAACCCCATGGCACTGGGTTGCTCGGATCGACCTGCTCTTTGGTCATTTTCAAATGCCCCGTTCCGCAATTGGGATCGACATCGGTTTGCCCTGTTTCAACCGACGCATTCACCGCCGCAGTGTTGTTGGCGGGGTTCAGCTCTGTTTTGGCCGATGTTGCGTTGGCAAGGGTAAAGAAGGTTTCGTTGCGCAGGCCATTGGCATCTTTTACTTTGATGCATTGCAGGCCACCAAGCTGTAGTATTCTGACTTCGATGGTCAGCGTCATCGTTGATCCGGCCTGTAAATGGCCGTTGCTGTTGGTTGGATATTTCCAATCAAAGAAATTGTGATAGCCCATGGTGCCCACAAGCGTTGGTGTGCCGCCTGTCAGGTTGATGTCGTTAGGATCAAGGCAATCATTCGGCGTCGATCCTGATCCTGATGCAGGTGTCACCGAACAGTTTGCGCTGACAAATTCGACGTTGAGCGGTACGCTATTGGGCAACAGCGAAAAACGATCATGCAGAACAAACCAGTCACCGACATCAACATCGGCGGGGCCGTTGTTTTTGACGGTGATGGTGTACGTTATGATGTCGTTGCCTGTGGTAAGATCAATAGCGTTAGGCATGGCTGTTTTGGTTACCGAAAGATCAGCATTGATCGGCGTGGTTCCAAGAACCTTGGTAGTCACGTCATCCTTTACGTTGTGCGTGCCTGAATCACCTTCTGCCTTGTTTTTTTTCGTTCCAGCCGATGTGAATATGCCGGGTGCGTAACAGGTGACAGTTCGATCAACACCCAAATTGATTTTTGCAATTCCGCCAGCCGCTGTGCTGGTGAAGGGGATAACAGCAGCGCCCAAATCATCTTTGCAGAATAGGGGGCCGGTCGGGGTGAAGCCGAATGAGGACGGATTGCTCAGCTGAGGATCAATGATGTCCACAACTTGCTGCGGTTGGCTCCAGGGATTTGTCACCGTAAAGGTGTAATAGACGGGCGTATTCATCGGCACTGTCGTTGCCAGCGTGCAATCATCGGGTTTTGACAGACTGCGAGGATCGCCGACGCAAAAGTTCTTCTCGAAACTAAATTTTGGTCCGGCTGCTGTTGCCAGCGCCGCAATACCAGCAATCATCAGAACGGCAAGAAACGCCCAAAGCCACCGAGGAATACTGCGGCCGGATTTTGGATCATCAAAACCTGCAAAATCCGTTTCAGTTACAAACCCCTGAGTCATACTCTATCCCCTGTTTCCGGCGCACGCATCGTCCACGTACGTTTGGTCACGAGTAGGTCGGTTTGCCAACCCAAAAGGTTCAATCGCCAGTGAAAAATTATTTTTGCACATATTTCGGTGGCCAAGGCGCTTGCGCTTGCGGCGCTAAATCCGGATACCGATACTTGTATGGATCATGGCCTTTCGCTTCGCGCATTGCTGAAAGAACCGCTTGTGCATTTCTTGCTCGCGGGGGTTTTGGTTTTTGCCTTTTCGGCGTGGCGCGGAGAGCCGGTCGATCCAGCGAGCAGGAGCATCGAGATTGATGAGCGGCAGGTGAGACAATTGGCCGAGCGGTTCGTTCAAACATGGCGGCGACCACCCTCTGCTCCGGAACTGGATGGTTTAATCCGCGATTATATCAAAGAAGAGGTGTATTACCGCGAGGCGCTGCGGCTGGGACTTGAGGCGGATGACGCGATTATCCGGCGGCGGTTGCGTGCAAAGATGGAGTATCTGGCAACAGCGCAGGCGGAGAATGTTGCGGCGGATGATGCGACGTTGCAGCGGTATTTGGAGGCGAATATTGCGCGCTATGCCGATGGTGCACGGTTTAGCTTTGACCAGATTTATTTGGGTGAAGGCGTCGATGCTGCGGTGGTGAAGGCAAGGCTGGTTCGCGGGGGAGATTGGCAAACGCTGAGTGCGCCGATTTCATTACCGCCATCGGTGAGCGATGCGGACCGCGCAGACATTGCCAAGGAGTTTGGCGAGAGTTTTGCAAAGGCGTTGGCGGGTGTGAAGGTGGACGAATGGGCTGGGCCGGTTGAGTCCGGCTTTGGCCAGCATCTTGTTCGCGTGCGCGCATTCTCGCCGGGCCGCAAGCCGCAACTTTCACAGGTCCGCCAGCGCGTCGAGAATGACTGGCGCGCCGAGACAGCCAAGGCGCGTGAGGCAAAGGCGTATCAGGCGTTGCTCGACGGCTACACGATTGCAATCGCAAAGCCATGATGCGGTTTTTGTTGGCATTGCTGGCGCTATGCTGCGCGGTCGCTCCCGCAAAAGCCGACGAATTGCGGCCTGGCTATATCGAGTTTAACCAATCTGGCGCGCAGCATTGGCGATTGGTGTGGAAAGCACCGATGCGCGGCGGCGTTACCCCTGCGACGCAGCCGGTGTTGCCCGCCGGATGTGTGGTAGTTGGAGAGCCTGTGCGCGCAATGGCGGCGTTGGCGGTGGTGTCTACCTTAAATGTGCGCTGCGCGGCGGGCGTTGCGGGCAAGACCATCGGCCTGTCGTCCTTTAGTGGCAGCCAAACTGATGTGCTCGTCCGCGTCGCGCCGCTGGGCAGACCGGTGCAGGCAATGCGGCTGACAGCCGATGCGCCTATGGTAGAAATCGAGGCAAAGCCTGATCGCTGGCAGGTGGCCAAAACCTATTTTGTCACAGGCATCGATCACATAATTTTCGGCTATGACCATTTGCTGTTCGTTGTGGCGCTAGTGCTTTTGCTGTCGGGGTTGTGGACGGTCGCCAAGGCGGTGACGGCGTTTACTGTGGCGCATTCGATCACGTTGATCGGCACGACTTTGGGCTTTTTAGGATTGCCGCAGCGGCCAGTGGAAAGTGTGATTGCGCTGTCGATCCTGTTTCTGGCGGTGGAGATTGTGAAGAAGGACCCGGATCGGCCGCGTTTGTCAGAACGCATCCCCTGGGTGGTGGCTTTCGGCTTTGGGCTGCTCCACGGCTTTGGTTTTGCAGGTGCGCTGAACGAGATTGGTTTGCCCGAAAGCGATGTGCCGACAGCGTTGCTGACGTTTAACCTGGGGGTAGAGGCGGGGCAGTTGGCGATTGTGCTGGCGACGGCTGCGCTGCTTGCACTGGTGCGGCGCTTTGCCGCTGGCGTGGCTCCCATTGCAATTCGCGCAGCTGCCTATGGCATTGGCATCGTTTCTGCGTATTGGTTTATCGAACGCACATTTGCCTAAATTCAAGAAAGCCCACCGATGAAATTCTTTTCCGACAATGCAGCGCCCGTCCATCCAGAAATCTGGGAGGCCATGCACGCAGCGGATAACGCTGATACGGCCTATGCAGGGGACGCTTTTTCGGCGCGTTTGGATGCGGCGTTTGCCGAGATGTTTGGAACGCAGGTTGCGGTGCTATGGACCGGAACGGGAACGGCGGCCAACGGGCTGGCGCTCAGCGCGCTGGTCGATCCGTTTGGTGCGATTGTCTGCCATCGCGAAGCGCATTTGGAGGTTGATGAATGTGGCGGCCCTGCGTGGTTCACGCATGGGGCCAAATTGCTGCTCGTCGAGGGTGAAGGCGCAAAGCTGACACCGGGCGCCATAGAAGCAGTGCTTGGCGGCATGCGCGGCGATGTGCATCAGGCGGTTCCTCAAGTCATCTCTATCACGCAAGCCACCGAATATGGCCGTGTGTATTCGCCTGCCGAAGTTTCCGCGATTGGCGAAGTTGCCCGGGACCGCAAGCTGAAACTGCACATGGATGGCGCGCGCTTTGCCAATGCAGTGGCTTCGCTTGGTTGCCATCCCGGCGATGTGTCCTGGCGGGCAGGGGTCGATGCGCTGTCTTTTGGCTGTATCAAAAATGGCGCGATGAGCGCGGAGGCGATTGTCTTTTTCGATCCTGATCTGGCGTCGCGCACGCGGTTTGCGCATAAAAGCGTGGGGCAGTTGCAATCCAAGGGGCGGTATCTGGCGGCGCAATTGCTGGCGATGATTGATCCTGCGCGCGCGGTGGGGCCGTTGTGGCTGGAGAATGCGAAAGCAGCGAATGCGGCGGCGCAGATTGTTGCTGAGGCTGCCGCGGGACGCTTGCTGCATCCGGTGGAGGCCAACGAGGTGTTTCTGGCGCTCTCGCAAGCAGAGGCTGCGGCGTTGCGCGCCCAAGGCTTTGATTTCTACGACTGGGGCACAGGCGCGGCGCGCTTAGTCACCAGCTGGGCATCGCCTGCGGTTGAAGTGGCAAAGCTGGCGGCGGCGTTGAGGGGGCTTTGATCGCGACCCTATTTACCTCACCCACCCCCGTTTGTCCTGAGTAGGTGCTGAGCGCAAGCGAGGTGCCGTATCGAAGGACTGGCATGCGCAACGAGTACTTCGATACGCTACTTCACTGCGTTCTGCAGCTACCCAGCACAAACGGTGTTAGTGAAACCCGAAGTCTAACCCACAAAAAAGGCCGGAGAGTTTCCTCCCCGGCCCGTTTATCTCTTGGGATTAAACCCTAGAATTTATACTTCGCCGACACGCCGTAGGTGCGCGGCTGGTTCGGGTAGCCCGAAACTGACCCTGCCTGAACAACGCTTGGGAAGATGGTGGCGAGATATTTCGCACCCGTCAGGTTGCGGCCCCAAAGCGAGAATTGCATACCGTTGTCAAAGCGCAGTGTTGCCGACGAGCTCAGATCGCTGACTTCACGCTTGTAAATGCGAAAGGCAGGGTTGTCGTTAATCGTTGTATTGGCTTCATAGTGATAATCACCATTCAGGATCAATGCCGTCCCGCCGCTCAATTCAGCGGTGTAGGTCGCTCCCCATGTCGCAGACAATTTGGGGATGCCAGCGGGCGATTGGCCGCTGATGTCGCCGAATGCCGAACCGACATAGCTGTCGTACTTTGGATCGAGATAGGTGAAGCTGGCACGCAGTTGCAACGCATCGACAGGATTGACCGAACCGTCAAATTCGATGCCCTTGGTTGATTGCTTACCAGCGTTGGTCAGAACAAAGCCTGTGCCGATGAAGCTGTTACCCTGGAAGTTTTTGATCGATTGTTCAAATACCGTCAGGTTGAAGGCAACACGGTCCCATTTGGCTTTCAGACCCAGTTCCATCACAGTTGCTTCTTCAGGCAATGCATAACGTGTTCCGCTGACCAGATTGGGCAGAGCAAGACCAGCTGTGCGAATGGCTGATGCTGTTTGTGGCGCGCCCTGTGCAGGTGAACCGGCAACGAAATCAGCTGCAAACGGACGTGAGTCAAACGACATGTTCCACGATGTAGCCTTAAATCCTGTGCCATAGCTGGCATAGAAATTCAGGTTATCGGTCGCTTCCCACGCCAGCCGTGCCGAGTAAGTCAGCTTGCTATCCCGTGTTCGGCCATCTTCGACTGAGTTGGGGAAGTTGAGGAACGGTGCGTTAAACTGCAATGCTTGTAGACCAAGGAACGGGTTGCACACTGTTGGCGCGCCATTTGTATTCGGGCAGCGCGTGATCCGCGGGTAAAGAATGGTCGTGTTGCCCACTACACCAACTGGGATGACGGCGGGAACGCCAGCATTGGCACCAACTTGAACAAGGTCAATGCGCGAGAATACATCCGTGGTGGTCGTGTTGCTCGCAAGATTTTTCTTATCCTTGGTGTAGTTAAAGCCACCGGTTAGCGTCAGACCTTCGGTGATTTCGAAATCGGCAGTACCAAAAACAGAGAACGCTTTGTTCTTGTAATCCCAATCTTCGAAACGTCCCTGACCTGCAGCACCGAACTGAGTCGTTGGAGTCGCTGCGGGCAGTCCAGCCAAGGCACGGATTAGCGCTTCATTCCCGGTGTAGGCACCGCCCGATAGCGCGTTAGCATAGTTCCGGAAATCACGACCCAGTGTCAGCGCTTGCTTGTTCTTGATGCCTTCATCAAAATAATAAGCACCGAGCAAGAAGTTCAAGGAACCGTCAAAATCAGACGTCAAACGCAATTCCTGCGTTTTGGTGGTGATATCCACGTCGCCACGATTTTGGCCGATCAGATCGGCGCTGGTGAAATCACTGTCGGCGTTGGTTTTTGCACGCGATTCACGATAGGCGCTTATCGAAGTCAGTTTCAACGCACCGATGTCGAAATCAGCTTGCAACGAAACACCACCGTTGGTGATTTTGTTTTCCGATGCAAAGTTCTGATATTCGCTGAAGCTGAAGATGCCGTTAGAATTTACGCGTCCGCCAACTGCACGAATGGCGTTACCGGTTGGGCCGTCAAAGACGTTACCAACAAAGCAGCAATTTTCGTCGATCTTGTCATAGTCGCCGATGAGGCGGAATTTGATGCTATCCGATGGTTCGATCAACAACTGTGCACGGCCAAACCAACGGTTGCGTTCGCTTGTTTTTGATCCGTCGGTCAGGTTCGTTCCGTAACCGTCGCGCTTATTGATACCACCAGCCAGGCTGAATGCGATTTGGTCGCTGATCGGGCCGGTGATATCCGCCTTGGCGACAATCGCGTTGTAGTTACCATAGCTGATTTCAGCGGAACCGCCGAATTCATAGCGTGGTTCTGCGGTGACGATGGAGATAACGCCAGCCGAGGCGTTCTTACCGAACAAGGTCGATTGCGGACCGCGCAGCACTTCGACGCGCTGCAGATTGGGAAGATCGCTGATCGCCGAGGCTGAACGCGATCGATAGACGCCATCGATGAAAACGCCGACCGAACCTTCGATGCCGGGGTTGTTCGAACCATTGCCGAAACCGCGAATGATGAAGTCAGTTGACGCAGAACTTTGCAGCTGGCTGACGCGCAAGGACGGAACAAGCGTTTGAAGATCTTTCAGATCGCGGACTTGGGCACGTTCGATTGCAGCGGCGGTTGTTACCGAAACAGCAACCGGCACATCTTGCAATGTTTGTTCGCGCTTCGTCGCGGTGACAATGATTTCTTCATCATAGGGGTTTGTTGATTCTTCTTCAGCCGCTTCGTCTTGGGCGTAGGCGACAGTGCCTAGGCCAAGCGATGCGATGCTGATGGACGACAACATTGCCGACCGCATTACGGTTTTAGCGATTTTCATAAGAGCCTCTCTAGCTGGGTGTTCCGGGTCCGTTTCGGACTTCATTTTAATTATGTTCTCCGTGCCCGAGAAAAATCTCGAATAGAAGTTCTGACACCGATAGCCATGCCAGCGAAGCGCAGCAAATCATTGCTACGTTTTCAGCGTGTTCCGGCGAAAATAGTTTTCACGTGATGCAAATTTGCAACAAGCGGCGCGTCATCAGGGCATCTCGCGCATTTTTGCACGTTGCTTCGTTGCAAAAACGCGTAAATTACGACGGCTGTTTGCCTTGCTTAAAGCCCCAACACATCGGCCATATTAAACCGTCCTGCGCTTTGGTCTGCCAACCATAAAGCGGCTTTCACAGCGCCGCGGGCAAAAACGGCTCGGTTTTCGGCGCGGTGCGATATTGTGATGCTTTCATCATCGCTCGCGAAAATAACACTATGATCGCCAGCGACTGTGCCGCCCCGCAGTGATGCAAAACCTATGGCGCCCGATTTGCGTGCGCCGGTTATACCGTCGCGGCCTCGTTCGCTGTTGGATGCAAGGTCAATATGACGTCCCTTTGCCGCCGCTTCGCCGAGCAGCTTAGCTGTGCCCGACGGTGCATCAACTTTCATCCGGTGGTGCATCTCGACAATTTCAATATCCCAATCAGGGCCCAACCGTGATGCGGCTTCGTGGACCAAAGCTGCCAGCATCGTAACACCCAGCGAAGTGTTGCCGGTTTGCAATATGGCAATGTCGGCGGCGGCATCATCGATCAGGTAATGGTGGCGTTCTTCCAGACCGGTGGTGCCGATGACGATGGGTTTCTTTGCGGCAATGCAAGCGTCTAGCGTAGCCTCTAGCGCAACCGGCGAGGAGAAATCGACCAGCACATCGGATGCGGCGATCAAAGCAATCACATCATCGCCCTTGTCAGTGCCACCAGCAAGGTCATGACCCGCCTCTGATATAGCATCCACAAGCGCCTGTCCCATGCGCCCCTTGCTGCCGATGATACCGATCTTTGCCATACTTGCCTGTCCTGAATTATGCTGCTTCATGGGCGACATGACGGACATTCGCAACATCGTAATCCTTACCGGCGCGGGGATCAGCGCGGAAAGCGGCATAGACACATTCCGGTCGACGGGCGGTTTATGGGAACAGCACAAGGTCGAGGATGTCGCCACGCCAGAGGCATTTGCCCGCGATCCTGATCTGGTACTGCGCTTTTACGACATGCGCCGCGAACGGATTCAGCAGGTAGAACCGAACGCGGCCCATTATGCGCTGGCAGAGCTGGACCGCGCATGGCGAGGGCAGGGGAAGAACCTGTTGATCGTGACGCAGAACGTTGATGACCTGCACGAACGCGCAGGGACAGAGCGGTTAATCCACATGCATGGCGAACATTTGAAGGCACTGTGTCAGGCCTGTGAAATCCGCAGCGATTGGCGCAGCACGATGGCAGAGCGTCCGCCATGCCCGATCTGCGGCGCCGCCGAACTGCGCCCCGATGTCGTCTGGTTCGGTGAAATGCCCTATCACATGCCCGAAATTTACGCCGCGATCCGGACAGCGGATTTGTTTGTCAGCATCGGCACATCAGGCGCTGTCTATCCCGCCGCTGGCTTTGTCCGCGATGCGGGGCAGCAGGGTGTAAAGACGCTGGAGCTTAATCTGGAACCGTCGCAAGGCACACGCTGGTTCGATGAAGCGCGGCATGGCACGGCGACGGAATTGGTGCCCGATTGGGTGGACGAGATATTGGAAGGTTAGCTGCGCCGCAGGCAGTTTTTATGTCACCCAAAGCATCAAAGACCCAAAGGACTTTCTCTTTAGTCCTTTGGGTCTTTGGGTGACATCAAATTCAACTAGGAGTGCAGGAGCTACACTCGGCATCCTTTGGCAGAGTAATCGTGCGCATCACCGGTTTCAGCCCGTCGAATATGTGCAATTTGCCGACCGCCGCGTCGCCAAACCCCGTCAGAAACCGGATCGCTTCCATCGCCGCAAAGCTGCCCATCAGGCCGCACATCGCACCGAGCACGCCTTGCGTCGCACAGTCGTCGCAATCATCGGGATCGTGCGCGTCGCCGACAAAACAGCGATAGCACGGCGCGTCGGGCAGCCATCCGGTGAAGGTGCCGATCTGTCCGTGGAACTGGCCAATGGCCGAACTGACCAAAGGAACGCGCGCTGCAAGGCACAGGTCGTTGACGATCAGCCGGGTCGCGAAATTGTCGCTGCCGTCGATGACGGCATTAACGCCGTTTAGAATGTCGAGTGAAGTATCAGCAGTAATACGCTGTTTCAAAGCGTTAAACTGAATATCGGGATTGAGTTTCAAAACCGCCGCCGCCGCCGCCTCAACCTTTGCCATCCCGATCTGCGCTTCGCTGTACAACACTTGCCGTTGCAGGTTTGACAGGTTGACTTCATCATCATCAACGACGCTGATCGTGCCAACACCTGCCGCCGCCAGATACTGGATTGCGGGGCAACCAATGCCACCTGCGCCGATCAGCAGCACATGGCTGTCGAGCAATTTCGCTTGCCCAGATCCGCCGATGTCGCGCAGCACAATGTGGCGGGCGTAACGGTCTAGTTGTTGGTCTGTGAGAATCATGGTTGCCTTATTACACCGCAGCCCTGAGCTTGTCGAAGGGCGTCCCAAAGCAAGGCGCTACATCTGATAAGCGCCCTTCGACAGGCTCAGGGCTAACGGTTATTCTATAATCCAGTCGAACCAAAGCCGCCCACCCCGCGCGCAGTATTATCCAGCGTCTCGACTTCGATCATCGCCGCGTGCGTTACCGCCGCGACCACCAGCTGTGCAATCCGGTCACCGCGCTGGATGACGAAATCATCCTCGCCCAGATTGGCGAGGATGACTTTCACTTCGCCGCGATAGTCGCTGTCGATGGTACCGGGGGTGTTCAAGCAGGTGATGCCGTGTTTCAGCGCAAGGCCCGAACGCGGGCGGACCTGCACTTCAAAGCCGTGCGGGATGGCGAACGAAAGGCCAGTCGCGACCGCGTGCCGTCTGCCGACTTTTAACGTCAGGCTCTCGGCTGCGCAGACATCCATTCCGGCGGCTCCATCGCTGGCATAGCCGGGCAGTGGCAGGTCTGCGCTGTTGTTCAGGCGTTTGACCTGCACCGTTACGGGTTCAGACGGCATCGGAAATCTTCTCCATCAATTTGCGGGCGATCACATCTTTGGGACTGTCAGGCCAGCTTTCGACGCCGTCTTTGGTGACGATATGAAACGCGTTGTTCGCGCCGCCCATGACACTCTCTCCCTTGGCTCCCGACACATCATTGGCGACAATCCAGTCACAGCCTTTTTTGGCGAGCTTGGCCTGGGCGTGTTCGATCAGCTTTTCCGTCTCCGCCGCAAAGCCGATCAACAATTTCGGACGCTGTGCATGCTTGGCGAGCGTTGCGAGGATGTCCGCATTCTCGGCGAGCATTAAAGGCGGAATGGCTGCACCGTCTTTTTTAATCTTGTGCTCGGGCACATCGGCAGCGCGCCAATCGGCGACAGCGGCGACCATGATCGCGACATCGGCTGGCAGTGCCTTCTCCACCTCCGCCAGCATCTCTGCTGCGCTTTCGACGTCAATGCGGATCACGCCGGGCGGCGTTACCAAATGCACAGGACCGGAAATCAACGTCACGTCTGCGCCCATCTCGGCGGCGGCTTGCGCAATCGCAAAGCCCTGCCGCCCCGACGATCGGTTGGCGATATAGCGCACAGGGTCGATGGCTTCATAGGTCGGGCCAGCGGTCACCAGAACGCGCTTACCATAGAGCGGACGGTGCGCAGGATCAGAGAAATCGGGTTGCGCCGCAAGCGGTGCTGCGGCCTTGGTCGATGGCGCACGACCGCTGGTCAAGGCCGCGTCGAACGGATGATCGAGCATCGCGCAAATCCGCGCTGCCACATCGGGCGGCTCGGGCAAACGGCCCGGACCGAATTCGCCGCATGCCATCGCCCCTTCATCCGGAGCCATCACTGTGATGCCGTCAGCGCGCAGTTGGGCCAGATTGCGCTGCGTTGCCGGATGGTTCCACATCCGCACATTCATCGCAGGAACAGCCAGCACCGGCTTGTCCGTCGCCAGCAAGATCGTGGTCGCCAAATCGTCGGCTATTCCCGCCGCTATTTTGGCCATTATGTTGGCGGTGGCGGGGCAGATGACAACCAAATCGGCCTGGCGTGAAAGCTGAATATGCCCGATCTCGCGTTCTTCCTTCAGGTCGAACATATCGCCATACACCTGATCCTCGGTCATCACGCCGAGCGACAAAGGCGTCACGAATTCAACGGCACTCTTGGTCATAACCGCACGGACCGCGATGCCTTGGCGCTTTATCAAGCGGACGAGCTCAAGTGATTTATACGCAGCGATGCCGCCGCTGACGATCAGGAGGATGCGTTTTTCGGTCATGTCAAAAACTGCCTGTCAGCGTATCAAGGGCGTTGGTGATTTCATAACGACAATGTTCAAGCGATCCGACACAATCTTTCAATTCATCGACTGGCACTGATGCCGCAAATTGCGTGTACATCACCAAGTTTTTTCCCGCGACTGTAAATGTCGGATTTAGCCGACGGGCAACTTTGGGCGCATTTTCTGGCGCTATTAAAGGGACAACAAATCTGGTGTTGAAATGGTCGAGAAAATCCGACTGGCAGTCGAGCAAATATTCCCCGCGCGAAGTGCGATACACGTCGTGCTGCGCCATCAGAATTGCCGAAAACGCGCCAAAGGCAAGCCATGTTTCCGCACATATTCGTTGGACGATTCCATCGCCTCGCGGTTCTCGCGCTTCCATTCCTCGCCCATCGCTTTGCGGACCTCGTTTGACAGGGCAGTTTCACATGCTTGCGAAAGATTGATGCCAAGACGCTTGGCTTCCTCAACAAGATCGCCGGGTAGGCTGACGTTTGTTGCTTTTTTAGGAGCGGAGAATCGAGTAGGTTTATTCATGCGTAGAGAATATGCGCATTTGCGCTGCGCGTCAACCGAACCAATTCATCGCCGCAGCACCAGCTACCGCCGCAATCGCCGCAATTCCCAAATATCTCCACCACCCGCTCCCGCTGCGTTTATCCCAGATCAGCGGTATCTCCGGCAGTGGCGGGGCAGGCGGCGCGCCGCCTTTGCGGGGCAGGCTTTCATCGAGGCGTTTGATAAGGTCGGGGATCAGGCCAAGGATTTTGATGCGGTCGCGAAGGCCGTCCGCCAATGCCGCCTCTGGCCCCAATTCTGTGCGCATCCATTCTTTGATGAACGGCCCCGATGTTTCCCACATGTTGATGCTTGGGTCGAGCTGCGTGGCGACGCCTTCGACCATCACCATCGTTTTTTGCAGCAACAACAGATGCGGCTGCGTCTGCATGTCGAAATCGCGGGTGATCGCGAACAGCCCGTCGAGCATTTGCCCGACCGAAAGCTCGCTGACCGGCTTGCCGCGCATCGGTTCACCCACGGCGCGCAATGCCGTCGCGAATTCATCGACGTTGTGATAATCGGGCACATATTGCGCTTCAAAATGGATCTCGGCGACGCGTTGGTAATTGCCCGTGATCAGGCCGTAGAGGATTTCCGCCAGCCAGAACCGCGCCTGCCGGTTGATCCGCCCCATAATGCCGAACTCGATCGCCGCAATCGTGCCGTCGGCTTTGACGAACAAATTGCCCTGGTGCATGTCCGCATGGAAAAAACCCTCGGAAATCGCTTGGCGCAGGAAAGCATCGACCAGATGTCCGGCGACTTTACTCAGGTCATGCCCCGCCGCTTTCAGTTCCTCGATTTTGGAAATTTTGATGCCGTCGATCCAGTCGAGCGTCATCACTTTGCCCGATGTCCGGTCCCAATCGATGGCGGGGACTTCGTAATGCGCGACACCTTTCATCGCCTCGGCAAGTTCTGAGGCAGATGCCGCTTCACGGCGCAGATCAAGCTCGCGCAGCGTCCAGCGTTTGAAATTGGCGATGGTCAGGCGCGGGCGCAATCGCGCGATTTCGCCGCCCAACGCTTCCAGATGCGCAGCCGCCCATTCATAGGTTTCGATATCGCGCAAAAAGCTTTTGTCGATGCCGGGGCGTTGGACTTTGATCGCGACTTGGCGGCCTTCGGTGGTGACGGCGCGGTGGACCTGCGCGATAGACGCGGAGCCGACCGCGACTGGATCGATCTCGCTGAAGAATTTCTCTAACGGTCCGCCGAGGCCTGTTTCGATTTGCAGCCGGATGGCGTCAAACGGTTCAGGCGGAAGCGCGTCTTGCAGGAACAATAGGTTTTGCGCCGCTTCTTCGCCGATTAAATCGGGGCGCGTCGCAAGTGTCTGGCCTAGCTTAATCGCGGCAGGGCCAATGGCGGTAAATGCCGCTGCGTAGTCCGGCACCTTTGGCTGCATCGTGCCAAAACGCGCAATGCGGCACAGGCGCTTTACCGGCGGCGGCGTATTCGGATCGCTTTCAATCCCGCGCAGCGCGCCGTGCTTGGCAAGGATGCGGCCCCATTTTAACAGGCGATAGATATGCGTTGCGGGACGAGTCATAGGGGTGCGCTTATGCTTTCCAACCGCTGTGGATCGCGACCAGCCCGCCGAGTATCGGCTCGACTTTGGTTTGGCTGAACCCGGCATCGGCGATCATCGATTGGAACACTGGCATCGGCGGGAATTTGCGGATCGATTCGGCAAGGTAGCGATAGCTGTCTTCATCGCCCGCAATCATCTTGCCGAGTTTTGGCAGCAGCTTGTGCGAATAAACGTCATAGACTTCGGACAGCCCCGGCCATTCGACGGTCGAGAACTCCAGACAGAAAAACCGCCCGCCATAGCGCAATACGCGGTGCGCCTCACGCAGGGCCTTGGGTATGTCGGTGACGTTCCTGATCCCGAAGGCAATCGTGTAGGCGTCGAAATGGCTATTGGGGAACGAGAGCGTTTCCGCATTCTGTTCGCTCCACACCATCGAATCGATACCGCGATCAACGGCGCGGTCCATGCCGACCGCGAGCATATCGGCATTGATATCAGCCACTGTGATATTCGCCCCGGATTTTTCCATGCGAAACGCAATATCGCCGGTGCCGCCTGCCATATCAAGAATATCTTCGCCGTCGCGCGGTTTGACGCGGCGGACAAATTGATCCTTCCACAGCCGGTGCATGCCGCCTGACATTGCATCGTTCATAATGTCGTATTTGCGGGCAACGCTGGAAAACACATCGCCAACGCGGCGGGTTTTTTCGTCGGGGCTAACCTGTTCATAGCCGAAGGAAACTGTATCGCTCATGGATTGCGCTCTAGCCGATAGTTGGCTGGGGGGCAAAGGGTGATCGGTGCAAAATATGGTGTGCATGTTGCGTAAAATCGGCGGTGCAGCACGTTCGATATCCGCTTGTCTTTGCACCCGAAATGACGGACACTTTTGTGCAGGAGAGACGCTTATGAAACATTCCTACGTACTGATGGCCGCAGCACTTGCCGCCATCGCCGTTCCAACAAACGCACAAACCGCAAAAGGCCCCGCACTTGGCGAAGTGATTGTCACCGGTAACCGGTTGAACGCCGGATACGCGCAAGAAAACCGCCCTGTGATCGGGCTGCGCAGACAAGCGGACTCAGCCGTGCGGACGATTTCGTTTTCGTCGGATTCGCGCGACGAAGCGACGCGGAAGCTGGAAATCCACACTATGCTGGCCGCCGCCATGGATAAAGCGGCGGCGGCGGGTGTCGATCTGGTGATCGGTAACTTTGAACTGACGCCGGTTACCAAGTCCAATTATCAGGAACTGCCACTCGTTTGGGCAGGACGTGTCGATACAAGCAAAGCCGATGTGATGGTCAAAGTAAAGCTGGGTGGATCAACCGTTTCGGCGGAGCAACGCATCGACGCTTTTGTCAAAAGTCTAGCGCGCAACGGGCGCGGGGCCATCGACAAGTCTTTTGGATTGACGCTGACAATTATCAACCCCGACCAATACCGCGATGATATTGTGAAGCTGGTTGCCGAAGATGCGCGGACCCGTGCCGCGATTTTCGGGCCGGATTATGCGGTTCAGGTGACGGGTATCGATGGCCAGATTTTCTGGTCACAAGTCAGCGGGACCGATGTGTTCCTGTATATCCCCTATCGCTACACGGTTGTTCCAAAGTGATTATGGCAGGAGATTTACGCATGAAAATCACATTGAAAGCTGCATTGTGCAGCGTCGCTCTTTTCACCGCACCGTTGATCGCACAGGATAACGAAGGCGGCATGAACGAAGTTGTTGTTACGGGGCAGCGGATATCGAACAGCCTGTCGTCGTCCCCGCTTAGCATCGGCAGCTACATCCCGCCATCGCCGCCCGTCATCGGCTTCAAACGCCAAGCCGATTCGGCGGTGCGCACTATCGAGATCGTCTCGGATTCGCGTGAGGAGGATCTGCGCCGGCGCGAAGTGCAGGCGATGCTTCTCGACGCCATTGATCGTGCAAAGACAGCTGGCTTCAGTCTTGTCACCGGGCAGTTGGAACTGGTCGAGGTCACCCGCGCCAATTGGCAGGATCAGTTCCCCGAACTCGCTGGCAAAACTAAAGAAAAAGACGAGGAAAACGATTACGACGATGATGAAGATGAAGACCAATCGGCGTATGAGAACAACAGCAGTTCAACCACGATCCGGCTAAAGGTCAAAACCAAGCTCGATGGTTCGATCAACAATGCGCAGCAAAAGATTGCAGGCTTCATCAAAAGCGTTCCTGCAACCGGACGCTCGCTGATCGTGCCGCAAGGCGGTTTGTCTCTGACGATCATCAACCCTGACCAGTACCGTGATGAGATTTACAAACGCATAGCGACGGGAGCCAAGCATGCCGTTAGTTTTTATGGTCCGGAATACGGGGTCGAAGTCATGGGCTTAGATCGCGATGTCGCGTGGCAGCAAGTGAGCAACACAGAGGTGTTTCTGTATATACCGTACACATTCAAAATCGAAAAATAGGCCCTTCGCTTTTCAATCTCTTTTGTGGCTTCGTGGCTTCGTGTGAGATTATTTTTGTTTCACACAAAGCCACGGAAGTCACAAAGAGGATGAATGCCTGAATTACCCGAAGTTGAAACCACAGTCGCTGGCCTGCGCGCCGTTCTTGAAGGGGAAATGATCATCCGCGCTGAACCGCGCCGTGCTGATCTGCGCTGGCCGATGCCGGTGGACTTGCGCCAACGCCTGACTGGCGCACGTGTGACAGGCCTTGGCCGCCGCGCCAAATATGGCTTGATTTATACTGACCGCGATGATGTGTTGATTTTCCACCTCGGCATGTCGGGCCGTTGGCGCGTCGATCCGGCGCATATTGAAAAGCACGACCATTTTGTCTTGGAAACCGAATCGGGCCGCGTGGTTGCGCTGAATGACCACCGCCGATTTGGGTCGCTGGATATTGTCGATACCGATAAGCTTGCAACATTCCGCCATTTTCTGACGATGGGGCCAGAGCCTCTGTCTGCTGATTTTGATGCAGGCATTTTGCAGACAAAGATCAAAGGTCGTGCCGCGCCGATTAAAGCGATGCTGCTCAACCAGTCCATTGTTGCGGGACTCGGCAATATCTATGTCTGCGAGGCGCTGCATATGGCGGGGATTTCGCCGGTGATCGCAGCGGGGAAAATTAGCAAGCCGCGTCTGGAAAAACTGGTCGTCGCTATCAAAGACGTATTGGCTGCAGCTATAGTCGCAGGCGGTTCAACCTTGCGCGATTTCGCTGCTCCCGATGGCGAGCTGGGCTATTTTGCTAAGGACTGGCGGGTGTACGGACGTGAAGGGGCCGCGTGCCTGTGCGGCGCAACGGTCCAGCGCCGCGTCGATTCGGGCCGCTCAACCTTCTATTGCGCAAAGTGCCAGCGTTAAATGCTCTCCATCCGTTTGCCCTGAGTAGGTGCAGAGCGAAGCGAAGTGCCGTATCGAAGGGCTTGGCGCACGCAACAGGTGCTTCGATATGCTACTTCGGCCTTCGGCCTCTGCAGCTACTTAGCACAAACGGTTTGAGTATTAATCTTGGCGAAATCAAAATTCGCTAGCGCATGAACTGGAATGGCGGATTTTCGCGGTTGACGAATCTGTGGGGTCTGGGTAAGGGCGTCGCTTGAGCGGGAAAGCGCATTTTGTGTGCACCTGTAACTACCTGTTTTAATTGAGGACACACATGGCCAATACGCCGCAAGCCCGTAAACGCATCCGCCGCAACGACCGTCGTGCCGAAATCAATGGTGCACGTGTCAGCCGCATTCGTACCTTTGTTAAAAAGGTTGAGGCAGCTTTGGACGCTGGCGACAAGAGCGCTGCAACTGTAGCTCTTGCAGCAGCGCAGCCTGAATTGGCGCGCGGTGTTTCCAAAGGCGTCCTGCACAAAAATATGGCTTCGCGTAAGTTCAGCCGTCTTACCAAGCGGGTCACAGCCTTAGCGTGATTCGCTGATGGCGAAGGTAATATCCGCTTTCGCATGACATCATAATGACAATTAAGGACCCGCTGTATCGCAGCGGGTCTTTTTATGCCCGATTGCACGCTTTGCAACTGCTGGATTTCCTGCGATTCGGAAAAGTTTCACACAGGGTTTCCACAAGAAAATTCAGCAAATCAGGTGCTTAAAATTTATTTTACGTATTTGCGTGGGCGTCGGCGAGTCAAGCCGGTTTATTTCAGTTTTTTGACGGTCGCACCCCTTGCCCGACTCAATTTCACGCGTCTAGAACAGTGTTTCCAGCGGCGTGTGACCTAAGTCTCAGCGGCCTTACAAGATTGATAAACACGAACGGGCCATCAGCTCTTATGCTTATGGACGGCGATAGTTTTGTGCCTTGTTGGCGGTTAGAAATGGACTGATAAATAGGCCGCGCTGAGCTGGGGGGTGAAAGGGGTGGATAGCGTGACGCTTAAAGACATGACATCGGAAGAAACCGATGCGGCCATGGCCGCGTTTGATGCGGATTGGCAAAATGTAGCGTCGCGTTTGCGTCGTGATTTGGGTGCGCAAATCTATGGCCAATGGATTCGTCCGGTTGTGCTGGGTGATTTCTGTAGCCTGACCGGTACACTTGAACTTCTAACCACTTCTGATTTTTCAGCCAGCTGGGTATCCGACCATTATGCGGATCGTATCCGCCTTGCGTGGAGCTCGATTAACCCTGCTGTCCGCCAACTTAAAATCCGGTCAAAACCCGGCTCGGCACGCGTAGAGATGCTGCAAAGCAATGGCGTTGCGGAACGTCCTGCGGTTGCACATATTATAGAAGCGCTGCCGGTGCGGCCTGCGCTTGACCCCCGATTGACTTTCGCGAATTTCGTCCGCGGGCAAACCAATATATTGGCGGTTACTGCGGCGGAACGTGTTGCGGCAGTCGAACGTCCGTTGTTTAATCCGTTATATCTGCAAGCAGCGACCGGTCAGGGCAAAACCCATTTGATGCACGCGATTGGTCATGCCTATGCAGAGATCAACCCCGACGCGCAGATCCTGTATATGTCGGCGGAAAAATTCATGATGGAATTTGTTTCCGCCATGCGCCGCAAAGAGGTGATGGAATTTAAGGCGCGGTTGCGCGCTGTCGATATTTTGATGCTCGATGATATCCAGTTCATTATCGGCAAAGTTTCGACGCAGGAGGAATTCCTGCACACTGTCGATGCCATTCTTGGCGCAGGCAAGCGTCTGGTGGTTGCTGCTGACCGCGCACCGCAAGCGTTGGACGGCGTCGATCAGCGTATCCTTTCGCGACTGTCGATGGGTCTGGTGGCCGATATTCAGCCTGCCGATCTTGAATTGCGCCGTTCGATTCTGGTGCAACGCTTGGCCAACATGCCCGAAACGCTAGTCGGTGAAGACGTAATCGATTTTCTGGCGCGCACCATCAGTCGCAATGTCCGCGAACTTGAGGGCGGGTTGAACAAGCTGATTGCTTATTCGCAACTGACCGGAAAACCGATCACGCGCACTTTGGCCGAAGAACAGTTGAAGGATATTTTGAGCGCGTGCCGCCGCCGGATTACGATTGATGAAATCCAGCGCGCCGTGTGCGAATATTACCGCATCGACCGCAGTGAAATGTCGTCCAAACGCCGCGCGCGCGCCGTTGTGCGTCCGCGGCAAGTCGCGATGTATCTGGCAAAGGTGATGACACCGCGCAGCTATCCGGAAATTGGCCGCAAATTTGGTGGCCGCGATCATTCGACAGTCATCCACGCGGTGCGCTTGGTCGAAGATTTGCGCCGGATGGATAACGACATGGATAACGATGTCCGCGCGCTGCTTCGACAGCTCGAGTCTTAACGTCTCGCACAAACAAAACCGCAGCCCGTCATTGAACGTGGGCTGCAGAAATCCAATTCGTGTGGGATTAACCCAAAAAATCCGTTTGCCCTGAGTAGGTGCCGAGCGCAGCGAGGTGCCGTATCGAAGGGTTGGCGCACGCATTCGGTACTTCGATACGCTACTTCACTGCGTTCAGCAGCTACTCAGCACAAACGGAGTGAGGGGCCGGTAATTTTAATCGAAGAAATTCTCGCTACTTCGTCTCAGGCGCTACCGAAATCCGCACCGTTTCACCGCTGTTACCCGGGAACCCGGTAAACATAGCCTCGACAAGGTTTGGCACCAAATAGGGCAGCTTGTTCGATCGTGACTTGGCCTCGGCTTTGCCTTCAAACAACCGCTCTCCGGTGCCGCTGCGTTCGATTTTCATGTCGATGCCGCTGGTGAACACAGTGAAGCTGCTGACGTCATAGCCGCCGCCAAAGCCGCTTCCGCCATATAAATAGGGATCGTTCCACCCATGGATATAGCGATAGCCATGGGGTGTGCGGACAACATAGGGGCGCGAGTAAAAGCCGCCATAACGGCCATGGCCCCACCACGGATCGTAAAAGGGATCGCGTTGGACTACAGTCCGTTCTTTGCCTTCATCGACGGCATAATCGAGAGTAACGATCAGATCGGAGGGCGCGCCAGCGGCGGCAGGCATATAGCCAACGCGTTGCATTTCAGCATTCACGAGCCCTGCATATTGGGCAAATTCCAGCCCGCCCTCTTTGGCCGTGTCAGCGGCTTTGACCGTGAATGTCTGACCCGCAGGGGCTGGCAATGCCTGAAAACGCGAAACATCGGCGCGAAACGGCGTCGCTGCACACGCGCCAAGCGACAAAAGAGCAACCGGGGCTAACCATTTGGCTACGGAACGAATGTTGGTCATGATCGTATCTCCAGCGCGCCCAAAATAGGGCCTTACTAAACAAAGATAGTATCAA
>JANOTI010000026.1:0-25049 GCA_031416255.1 Sphingomonadales bacterium
AACCATAATTTGCATAAAAACTCACACTCCGCATTCTTGCCGGCTTGGTATCAACCGACACCCTAACGCCCATGTTTGGTAAAAATAAAAAGCGCCGCACAGGATGCAGCGTCAACGATTGGGGCCACTAAAGCGGTTCGCGGGTAAATTCAACCCTGAATCTGGCGCTTTTGCCGCCGGTTGTTGCATCTCGTCGTATCGCTCGGCATAGCAGCAAGCGAATATGACCAAATTGACCGTCAATGATCGCCCCGTCGAGTATAAAATGGACTCGGCCACGCCCTTGTTATGGGCATTGCGCGATGCATCGAATCTGACGGGTACGAAATTCGGTTGCGGGCAGGGTGATTGCGGTGCGTGCATCGTCGATATCGACGGAGAAGCGCTGAAATCCTGCATGGTGACGCTGGCGGAGGCGGAAGGGCGCTTTGTCACGACGATTGAGAAGCTGTCGGTTGATCGCAGCCATCCGTTGCAACAGGCCTTTGTCGCAGCGGGGGCTGTGCAGTGCGGATTTTGCACGCCCGGCATGATTATGGCGGCATCGGCATTGTTAAAGCGCAACTCGAACCCGACCGATGCAGATATCGACGAAGCGATCACTAATATATGTCGATGCGGTGTCTATCCACGCGTTCGTGATGCAATCCAACGGGCAGCGCGCGTTATGCGTCGCGAATCGACCTTGGCGGCAGTTCCACCACCGGGAATTGCCCCGGAAGACGCGGCAGCAGCGGTCCCTGCGATTAAAGTCCGCATAATCGATTAAGGCTGCCCAAAGGAGGCGATGGCTAACAGAGCTGTCATCCCGCCGAGGCCCAACGACAAATGCCAGCGCAACCGCATCCAGCCGTCGGGCAAGTCGATGTGCCGTATAATCTGCCTATCGATTAAAGGTGAAACCATCAAACCGGCGGCAAGAACTAACAAGGACGGTCCGGGCCAATCCCAGCCCCAGGTCCAGGGCAGGAATGTCAAAAGCGCAACTAGGCTGGGTGCAATCGCTGCGGCATAAATCCAGCGCGGCGCCGACGGATTCAGCATCGCCATCGCCCACCACAGACCGCCCAAAAAGCTAAAGATAATCGCGGCATAGCCGAAACCTCCAGCACTCGCGATCCAGCGCATCTCGCTGCCGTCGAGCAACAGGAACACCGCGAATGCCTGTGGTAACAATCCTGCATAGCCGAGCTGTAGTGCGGTTGGGGAGAGCGGGCGGACGGCATGTTGCATAGCGGTTTCTTACGCGGCGAAGGCAGGCTGCCCAACACAAGCAAACGGCTGTAGTGTATAGCTGCGCTCTAAGGCCTAGACGCTTTCCATGTCCAAGCAGCTTATCCTTATCCTCGGCGACCAACTGGCGCCTGATATTTCGTCGCTGCGGGTGCTCGATCCAACCAAATGCGTGATTTTGATCGCTGAAGTGATGGCCGAGGCGACTTATGTTCGGCATCACCAGAAAAAGATCGCGTTTCTGTTTTCAGCGATGCGGCATTTTGCAGCGGAATTGCGCACCGCGGGCTGGTCAGTTGAATACACACAATTGGATGACCCCGACAACAGCGGGTCGTTGGTGAGCGAAGTATTCCGCATTGCGGCGCGTCACGAAGCGACATCGGTTCGGCTTACAGAACCTGGCGAATGGCGGTTGTTGGAGGAATTGCAGGGTCTGGACGCTGCCTTTGCCGTTGAGATCCTGCCCGATGACCGCTTCATCGCCAGTCACAAAGAATTCGAGGACTGGGCCGAGGGCCGCAAAGCGTTGCGCATGGAGTTTTTCTACCGCGATATGCGGCGCAAAACCAATATCCTTATGGAAGGCGACAAGCCGACGGGCGGACAGTGGAATTTTGACCATGACAACCGCAAACCTGCCGCGCGCGACCTGATGATGCCGCAACCGTTGCGCTTTGCACCGGACGCGACCACGCAAGATGTGCTCGATCTGGTCGAGGCGCGCTTTGGTAATAATTTTGGCACTTTGCGCCCGTTCTGGTTCGGCGTGACTCGCGTCGATGCAGAGGCTGCGTTCGCGCATTTCCTGAAAACCGCGCTTCCCCAATTTGGCGATCATCAAGACGCGATGCTGGCCGGGGAGAAGTTCCTGTATCACGCAGTCGTCGGGCTTTATCTAAACTGCGGGCTGCTCAACCCGCTGGAGGTCTGCCGCGCTGCGGAGGCGGAATATGACGCAGGCCGGGCGCCGCTCAATGCGGTCGAAGGTTTCATCCGGCAGATCATCGGCTGGCGCGAATATGTGCGCGGTATTTATTGGCGCGAAGGACCGGATTATGTCCACCGCAACGCTTTGGACGCAACGCGCGCTGTGCCATCATTTTACTGGGATGCGAAAACCGACATGGCCTGCGTCCGGTCGTGCGTCGAACAGACTCGCGATGAGGCCTATGCGCACCATATCCAGCGGTTGATGGTCACCGGCAATTTTGCGCTGCTCGCAGGCGTCGATCCGCATGAACTGCACGAGTGGTATTTGGCAGTCTATGCGGATGCTTATGAATGGGTAGAGGCGCCTAATGTTGTCGGCATGAGCCAGTTTGCCGATGGCGGCTTGCTCGCGTCCAAACCTTATATCTCCAGCGGTGCCTATATCGACCGGATGTCGGATTATTGCAAAGGCTGTGCCTATGATGTGAAGACAAAGGCAGGCGTAAAAGCATGCCCGTTCAACTATTTGTATTGGGACTTCATCGTCCGCCACCGCGAACGTATCGCCAGCAATCCGCGCATGGCGCAAATGGTTCGGAATTACGACCGTTTCACAGACGAACGGAAAGCCGAGATTGCCGAGGATTCAACCCAGTTTCTTGACAGCCTTTCCTGACCGGCATCGGTCGGAGCAGAAACGGACATTGTCCCAATCCCGCTCCCATTTTTTGCGCCACGCAAAAGGCAGCCCGCATGCAGCGCAGATCTTCGTCGGCAAGTCGGATTTTTTGCGCATCTTTGCCATCAGCTAAAAATCGATCCTTTGCCCGTCCCATGCATAGAGATTGCCGCTGTCCGCCGGGGTCAATGCATCAATCACGGTTAACAGCCGTTGCGCCGAGTAATCGGCTGTGAACAGTTTTACCGGTTCAACATTGCGCTGAAAAGGTTCCGACAAGGGCGTATCGACAGTGCCGGGGTGCAGTGTGACAATGATGGCATCTTTATGTGTCCTGGCCAATTCAACCGCAAAGTTTCGCACGACCATGTTCAGAGCCGCTTTCGATGCACGATAGGCGTGCCAACCACCCAAATGATTATCGCTGATCGAACTGACCCGCGCTGAAACCGCTGCAAAAACTCCGCGCCGGTCGCGGGGTAACAAAGGCAGGAAATGCTTACCAATCAGCGCCGGCCCCGTCACATTGATCGCAAATGCTTGTGCGAAAGCATTGGCGGACATTCCGCGAAAGGATTTTTCGGGCTGTAATACGCCGTTATGTAGTAAACCGGTTGCGATGATGACCAGATCGCAGGGTCCGACAGTATCGGCTGCATCGGCGATGCTAGCTTCATCGGTCAAGTCAAAGCGGAACGGTTTGATTTTGCAAGCTGCCTCAATCGGTGTTCGCGATCCGGCATGGACAATTTTTACCGCAGGATCCGCGGCCAATTCTTGCGCCAACGCCGCGCCAATACCGCCACTGGCGCCAAAGATGCAGGCAGTAAGCGGTTCGGAAAAACTTGACATCATGAAACAGTATTGCGGCTGAACACGCTTATCACAAGCCGGGCTTTACCCCAAGGATCAGCTTTCCAGTTCAATGTCCCAATACAACCAATCGCGCCAGGTATCGTGCAGATGGTTCGGCGGAAATCCGCGTCCGCGGTCCTGCAATTGCCAACTGGTCGGACGGATCGCCGCCATCCGCAATTGCATATGCGCCTGCTTAGGTGTGCGACCACCTTTTTTAAGATTGCAGGGCAGGCATGCGGTCGTCACATTTTCCCAACTTGTCCGTCCATCAAGCCGGCGCGGGACAATATGGTCAAAGGTCAAATTGTCGCCAGAGCCACAATATTGGCATTCAAATTTGTCGCGCAAGAACAGATTAAATCGCGTGAAGGCAGGGTATTCGTTTGGTTTCACATATTGGCGCAGCGCGATTACGGACGGGATCTGCATATCGAGGCTGGGGCTGTGCACATGCTGGTCATAGCTGGCGACAATATCCACCTTGTCCAAAAACACGGCTTTAATGGCGGTCTGCCAAGGCCAAAGACTTAACGGATAATAGCTGAGCGGCGTGTAGTCAGCGTTCAGCACCAACGCCGGACAGTTTTCCGGATGCCGTGACCTTCCGGCCGCTTCGAAGGTACCTGCATGAAACATGCTACTGCATTCTCCTCTGTTTAGTCCGTATCGCTTTTTACCTAAATACGTTACATCATTTTGACAGTCGCCAACCTATTTGCGCATATCTTGGCGTCAAGAGGGCAAAAGCTACTATATATGCTATTCTGTGGGTAAAATTGTTGGTGTGGAATTCGCGCCACAGTCAGTGGTGGCGACGCGCTTTGCGCCAAGCCCAAACGGGCGGTTGCATGTGGGGCATGCCTATTCGGCTGTCTGCGCGCATGATTTTGCACGCACCTTTGGTGGCGAGTTTAAGCTGCGGATTGAGGATATTGACGGCACCCGTAGCCGGGATGAGCACATCGACGCGATCATCCAGGATATGGCATGGCTGGGCCTTAAATATGATGGCGCAGTGGAATATCAGTCGCAGCACGTTGATCGCTATGCATCTGCATTGGCGCGGTTGCAGGCACTGGGATTGGTCTATCGCTGCTGGTGCTCGCGTGGTGAGATTGCAGCCGCTCTGAAAAATACATCTGTGCGCCACGGACCCGATGGGCCGGTCTATCCAGGAACGTGCCGGGGTGTTGAGCGGCAAGGAGAATATTGCTGGCGGCTCGACACAAAAGCGGCTGTCTTGCGTGTAGGCGAGCACGACTGGACCGACCTATTACAGGGGCGGCAGTTGGGCAATGCGGCGCAATTCGGTGATGTTGTGCTGTGGCGTAAAGACGCGCCGGCAAGCTATCATATGGCATCAGTCGTCGATGATGCGGCTGGCGGGATCAGCCATATCGTCAGGGGAATGGACCTGTTTGCTTACACAGCGATCCATCGTTTGCTGCAAAAATTGCTCAACCTGCCGCAACCGGCCTATTGGCATCACCCATTATTGCTGGACGAACACGGCGACAAGCTAGCCAAAAGCCGATTGTCGGAACCGCTGTCTGCATTGCGTGATCGGGGTATATTGGGGGCAATACTGGTTAAACAGTTGCGCGGTGGAGAGCTTCCGCTTGGCATCTCCTTCTCTGCGCATTAGATAAGGCGCACACCCGTATGGCATACGCCGGCACTTGGGTGGTAAAGGCACGTTATGAACACACTTTTGATACTCTTACTCATTGTCGCCATGGGATTTGTCGTTTTTGCCGTTATTCGCGGTTTGCATGCATTTGCAAATATGCAGCCGAATGATGTCGATGAAAATGGCGTGCCGAAATCTTTGGTCATCCAAAACAAGATGATGTTTTCGCGTGTGAAGTGGCAAGCGATTGCGGTTATCGTTGTGATGATAATATTGGCTACCGGCAACGCCACGAGCTAAAGACCGTATTCTAAATTGGTCAAACTCAACAAAATCTACACACGGACTGGCGACAACGGGACCACTGGCCTTGTTGATGGCTCGCGTCGTTCAAAATCCGATGCGCGAATGCGCGCGATTGGCGATGTGGACGAAGCAAATTGTGCGCTCGGCCTAGCAATTGCTGCACTTCAAAGATCCGGCAGCGATGCGCCCCTGATTTCCGGCCTGATTTCCGGATTGCGCCGGATTCAAAATGACTTGTTCGATCTTGGCGCCGATATTGCCACTCCGGGCGAAGATTTTGCACCGTCTGAAATGGCGCTGCGGATTGTCTCATCGCAAGTCGATTGGATCGAGGCTGCTATTGATGCTGCCAACGAACACTTATCACCGCTGACCAGCTTTATACTACCAGGCGGAAGCGATGCAGCCGCAGCGATGCATTTGGCGCGAGCCATAACGCGGCGTGCAGAACGCGAAATGGTTGCAGCATCAGCGGTTGAGAGTCTTAACCCGTTGGCGTTGGCCTATATCAACCGGTTGTCCGACTATCTGTTTGTGCTGTGCCGCTTAGTCAATGTCGGACAGGGTGGTGATATTTTGTGGGTGCCGGGCGCATCGCGTTAAGGTTTCAGCCGCTTTCTGTCACACGGGCCGAGCGATTGGATAATGAACCGGTAATCGGCCTGCGCCTTCATAGCGTTCTCTCCATCATTCGTCTCCACCAGCTTTGGATCCAGTGTCTGGGGCAAGCCGCATGCCAGCCGGTACCATAACAGGCTGCCGGGTTGCGGCGCCGAGGCGGATTCATCGATCACTTCCCCCGTTGAAACAGCCCAGCGTTTGGGTGCTCCGGGCTGGCTAAAAACGGACAGCGAATAAATCTGGTTCGATTTTGCCTCGACAAAAATCTGCGTTTCGCCTTCGCCAATTACCGTTCCGGGACTGTGAAAAGCGCTGGTCAGGCCGTTAATGGCCTGTGGGGCGTCGATAATGACCGCTTCTTTCGTTACTGCGCGAAGCAAAGCATCGTTGCCGGCGCTCCATTCGATCAGCGCATCCGGACGCGACAAACGAATCGTTCCGGGCAGACCGGCGGCTTTGTTTCCAAGCAAGAAATAGCGGCGCTTTTTAAGTTTCGGGATTTTGCCTTTTGCATCTTTGGGCACATCGAGCAGAAATCGAACCTGTCCGGCCACGCCATCATTTCCGCGAAGCAAAGCGCCAACATCGGCCACGATTAGCAGGCGTTGCACATTTAAAGGAACACCAACTGACTGTTCTAAAGGGATTTTCGTAACCACACGCACAGTTGTGTCAACGATCAGCGGGGAGACGACCACCAAGTCTGCAATGTCGGCATAACTCGTGTTTGTCGCAGGTACGGCAAAGTTTGGCGAAGGTGCCGCAGGCAACTGCGCTAAGGCTGCCGACAACGGCGCAATCAACGCAATCGCAGCGATTTTTGGGAAAAAATTGGATTTCATTATAGGTTCGTCCACTTGTGCATATGCCAGTTTTCAGCGTAAATTCGTATGTGTTATGCCTCATGAAAGCTGTCAACCAGATGAATCCGTAACTAATTCGCAAAAACGCATTGCCTGTGGATTTTGGCGTCGCTAAGACGGGGGGGAATCAGCCAATAGACAGTTTTAGACTGCGCAGGCTTGTTGGGGTGGCATTGTTAAGGTTTTGCCAATCGCTGACGAACTGCGCCTTTAACGGGGAAGTTAGGAGAGTCGTTTCCGCATGGCATATGCTGACCAACAACCGATGAGCACAAACCGGATGATCTCGATCATCTTGGTTGTAGCTCTTCATGCAGGTATTGGCTTCGCACTCGTTTCCGGCCTGGCTTATGAAGCCATCAAAAAGGCCAAGGAAAAGATGGAAGTTATTGACGTTAAGGAAGAGAAGCCTCCTGAAGAGGAGTTGCCTCCGCCACCTGACGAAGTTATTATCACACCACCGCCCAGCTTCGCGATCGACATTCCGGTAAAGTCGAACAATGATTCGCAGCTGGCGAAACCCGATCCGACGCCAAAGGACGATAATCCCGATCCTTACAAAGCCTGTCCTGATGGTAGCCGCGTGCTGACATCGGCGACGTGCCAAGACAGCGATCCAATGATTACCTGCCCAGACGGCAGAACTCAGGTCAAAGCGTCACAACGTGCGTCTTGCCCAAAGGTTGAAAACAAAGCGCGTGCCGCCAAGCCAAAGAACAATCCTGGTAGCTGGGCGACTACAAACGACTATCCGTCACGGGCTCTTTCGCAGGAACGTGAAGGCACAACGACTTTCCGCGTATCTGTGACGCCAGATGGCAAAGTCGGTGATTGTCAGGTAACCGGTTCAAGCGGTCATGCCGACCTTGATGCTGCTACCTGCAGCAATGTGAAACGTCGTGCTCGGTTCGATGCTGCATTGAGCAATGATGGCAGTCCTACAACGGGGTCTTATTCAAACCGCGTGACGTGGCGCATACCAAAAGAATAACCGCCCGGTTCAGGGGGTCTCGGCTCCGGGTATTTTTGACTTTATATATTTGATTATTTGAGAGGAAGTAAAAATGTCGATTGCAATTCTCAGTGCAGCTGGCGCCGCAAAAGGCGCTGTCGCTCCTGCCAATTTTGGTCTTTGGGAAGCACTAAACCACGGTGGGGCACTTAGCTGGACCATCTTTATCATCATGGTCGTTATGTCGATCTTCTCGTTCTACATTCTGTTCACCAAGCTGATCGACCAAAATAAGGTCATGAAGCAATATGATGCCGTTCGTGCCAATTTCTGGAAAGCCAACACTCTCGAAGAAGGTGCTGCAAAGCTCGACAAGCAAAGCGCGTATCGCCAGATCGTTGACGATGGTATCTCGGCTTCGAAACAGCACAGCCTTTTGACCGATCCGGTTGAAGCGCATGATTGGCTGCACGGCGCGATGGTGCGTTCAGAAGGCGCCATCAATAACAAGCTAACGGGCGGTCTCTCGTTCCTCGCAACTGTGGGTGCTACGGCTCCCTTTATCGGTCTGCTTGGTACGGTTATCGGCATTTACCGTGCGCTGATCGAAATCGGCATCGCGGGTCAGGCTGACATCGGCAAGATTGCTGGTCCAGTCGGTGAAGCGCTTATCATGACGGCAATTGGCCTTATGGTCGCTGTTCCTGCTGTGCTTGCATACAACTGGCTTCAGGCTCGTAACAAAGCTATCGCTCGCAGCCTTTCCGGCTTCTCGAATGACGTCCTTGGTTACATTTCCTCGGGTGGCCGTTTGAAGCCAGCCGCGCCTGTTGCGAAAGCCGCTGCGCCTGCTGCTGCGACTGCTGTAAAGAAATAATGCTGGCTGGCCGGGGGTGAAACTCCGGCCAACACTGCGAAGTCTATGGCTTCATGCAGATAGTCATGCGATTTAGAGAGGTATAGCCAATGGCATTTAGTTCAGGCGGAGGCGGCATTGAGCCAAAACCAATGTCGGACATCAATACGACTCCACTAGTGGACGTCATGCTGGTGCTGCTCATTGTTTTCCTGATTGCTATTCCAGTCGCCATCCAGACCGTTAAAATGGAACTGCCGGTGGTGGCGTATGAGCCGGTTAAGGCAAAACGCGAAAACATCCTGTTGTCGGTAACGACCACGGACTCAGCAGGCCGTGAACCCGGTAATGCTGATTTTGAAGGTGCCAACCCAGGCGGTGAATGCAGAATCTATGCAGGTCAAACACCGATTTCTTCTGACGAGCTTGAGGCATTTGCCAAAAAGCACATGGAAGACCAGATCGAGCTGTTAGGCGGTATGGACGCTTTGTTATCGGGCGATGTGAAACCGGAAGATCTTCCCGAGGCGCACATTCGCGGAGACGTTAACACACCCTATCGTTGCATCGGCGGCGCAATCTTTAACATGCAGATTGCCGGCTTCTTGCGGATTGGTTTTGTTTCGTCACCCATGGAATTGTTGAGCTCAGCTCGCTGATTCAGCCCTCATAAGACTAGGAGAATATATCATGGCAATGAGTGGCGGCAACGATGATGGCGAGCCGATGATGGAAATGAACACAACGCCGTTGATCGACGTTATGCTTGTTCTCCTCATCATGCTGATGATCACCATCCCACCTGTGACCCACATGGTCGATATCGACCTGCCGGTTGCAACACCACCCGACGATAACGAGGATAAAATTGACCCAGTCGTCAATAAAATCTTTATCGACGATACAGGCGCAATACTGTGGAATGGCGCTGCTGTTTCGCAACAACAGGTTGCAGATTTTCTGAAACAAACCAAAGCGATGGCCGTTGAGCCCGAGCTTCAGTTTCAGCCAACCGAAAACGCACCTTATGTGGTCGTGGACGAAGTGCTGGCTGTGGTAAAACGCAGCACCATCACTAAGTTTGGCTTTGTTGGTAACGAAAACTACCGCGTCTTTGGTAAGGCGGCTGTTGCTCCATAACTAAAGATTGCAGACAATCGACATCATGAAAGGCGGTCCTTCGGGGCCGCCTTTTTTGTTTGGGGGATTTGCGGTCCGCGTATTTCACCATGATTTCTGAATCTGAAATACGCGCATAATCTGTTGCTCAGGTGCCCAACACGCGGTCGCTTTTTTATCTGGACAAGCTGAGATTCCGGCACGGTGTCAAAGCAATGGGGGCGGGGGATTGTGTCCCACCACTGTTCCCACAGCCTTTAACGCCAGCGGCGGACTTCATGTAAAAGAGGCATGAGGCAGGGAGGGGTATGTTTAACTCTTTACCTTCAGTTGCAATCGCCCCCTGTTTACGCAAACCGGTTGCTGGCCGTGCATACAACGTTTGAGGTCACACCCAACCCCTCCCGCCCTCTCGCCTCTTTTACAATCCTATATCTCTATCAATGGCGAACTGTGCCGCGTTCAAACATCAAACTGCAAGCTCGCCAGCCGCGCATAGAGGCCGCCAGCGCTAGACAGGCTTTCGTGATTCCCCTGTTCGACGATGCGGCCCTGATCCATGACTATGATCCGGTCGGCTTTGCGCACTGTGGCGAGGCGGTGCGCGATGACAACGGTTGTGCGGCCTTCCATAAGGCGTTCTAGTGCATCCTGCACCAGCCGTTCACTTTCGGCATCCAGCGCGCTTGTCGCTTCATCAAGCAACAGGATCGGCGCATCGCGTAACAAGGCGCGTGCGATGGCGATGCGTTGCCGCTGTCCACCCGAAAGCCGGGCACCGCTTTCGCCCAGAAACGTGTCCAATCCTTGCGGCAATGCTTGCAGGAAGTCGGCTGCGTTGGCCTGTTCTGCCGCCGCCCAGATGGCGGCATCATCCGCTAGCCAATGGCCATAACGCAGATTATCGCGTGCCGATGCAGCGAACAACACCGTATCCTGCGGCACAAGCGCGATCCGTTGTCGGAACTCTGCCGGATCGGCACTGGTCAGCGCAACACCATCGATGCGTACTGTGCCACCTTCGGGGTCGTAAAAGCGTTCGGCCAGTTGAAATAACGTCGATTTGCCAGCGCCCGACGGCCCGACAACCGCAACGGTTTCGCCGGGCGACACTTTCAGGCTGAAATCCTCCAGCGCGGCAACCTCTGGCCGCGTTGGATAGCGGAAATGGACGTTTTGGAACTCCAGCTGCCCGCGCGCTGGCGGCATGCTGACGGGGTTTGCGGGAGGCGCAATTTCCGGAATTTCATTCAACAATTCGGCCAGCCGTGACGATGCCCCCGATGCGCGCACAAGATCGCCATACACTTCGGTCAACGCGCCGAACGATCCAGCGACCAGCACGCCGTAAAGCACAACGGCAAACAATGTACCCGATGAGATCACGCCGTCTTTAACCTGATCGGTGCCTTCCCAAACCAGCATCGTAATCCCGCCAAAGATCAGCGCCATGACCAAGGCGGTCAGGAAGGCACGAAGTCGGATGCGCCTTTTTGCAGCGGCAAATGTGCCTTCAACAGCATCGGCAAACCGTACACCCTCGCGCTGTTCCTGACCAAAGGCTTGCACGATTTTGATCGCACCAAGAGCCTCGGAAATAATTGTGCCGACACTTGCAACATTATCCTGGCTGGCCCGCGATGCTTTTTCCAAGCGGCGCCCCAGAATAACAATGGGCAGAACAACCGCTGGAATGCCAGCGAGCAGCCATACCGTCAGGCTGGGCGCTAGCCAGAATAGAAATATCACTCCGCCAATGCCGATAAAGATATTCCGCAAAGCAACCGAGACAGTGGTGCCGACAACCTGTTCGATAATGGCGGTGTCCGCTGTCATCCGGCTTGCGATTTCGGCAGGCCGGTTTTCTTCAAAAAAGCGCGGGGCCAGCCGCAGCAAATTGCTTTGCACCGCAACGCGAATGTCACCAACGACACGCTCACCAAGCCAGCTGACGAAATAAAACCGGAACGCGGTTGAAATGCCGATGATAACGACAATACCGAGCAGCAGATAAAAATAGGGCGCCGGGTCGCCTCCATCTTTGACGAAGCCTTCGTCGATAATCAGCTTTAGTCCAGCCGGAATTGCCAGTGTGGATGAAGCTGCGGCAATAAGCGCGAGAAAGGCAAAGCCGATCTGGCGCGGATATTTGACAGCGTGATGCGCGATCATCCGCAGGCTGCTAAAGTTTGCTTTGGGCTTTATCTCTTTTGCTTGTGGGGCATCGACGACAAGTTCGGCTGGAATTCCGGAAGTTTCATTGGTCATTCCAGTGGCGTAGCAGGCCGCCCGAAAAGGGACAATGCAGCAAAGGTATCGGGTGTGCTTTTGCTATGGTGCAATGCACAATAAACGCTTATGCTTTATGCAAGATAGGTCCGTTAAAAATGGCCAAAGTATAAGGATCGCACATGCTTTACACCGGTTATGATATCCAGCGGAACATGCTGGCAGGCATGGGCAAAATTGCACAGGTCCAGGCTGATTGGCTCAAGAATTTTTCGGGGCCGTTCAGCATGGGCGGCATGACTTCGATTGCGGGCTCCGCACTCGATGTTTTTGCCCATAGCGTCCAGCCGCGTGGAAAGCCGGAATTTGGTCTGAAATTTGTCGAATTGGACGGTAAGCATCTGCCGGTTACCGAGCACAATGTGGCACGCAAACCGTTCGGCCAGTTGAAACATTTCGTCTATGAAGGCAGCGAAACCAAGCCACGTTTGTTGATCGTAGCCCCCATGTCGGGCCATTATGCCACGTTGCTGCGCGGCACAGTCGAGCGTATGTTGCCGACGCATGATGTCTATATCACCGACTGGAAAGACGCCCGCGACGTGCCGTTGACTGGCGGTGGTTTTGACCTTGAATCCTATATGGATTATATCATCGAATGGCTTGAATTTATCGGCCCTGATGCGGGTGGACCGAATAATCCTGGAAGGGGCGCACACATGCTCGCCGTTTGCCAGCCGTCTGTGCCTGCTTATGCAGCCGCCGCCGTGATGAGCGCGACCGATCACCCGCTGCGCCCACGCACCCTAACCATGATGGGCGGCCCGATTGATACTCGCGAAGCACCCACAGCGGTGAATGACAGCGCGACGAACCGTCCGCACGAATGGTATATCCACAATGTGATCGCCACTGTCCCGCGCTATTACAAAGGCGCTGGCCGCCGCGTTTATCCCGGCTTTCTGCAATTGTCGGGCTTTATGTCGATGAACCTTGGCAACCACATGGTTAGCCATTGGTCGATGTTTACCGATTTGGTCAAAGGCGACGGCGAAAGCGCGGATGCGACGAAGGAATTTTACGACGAATACCGCGCGGTGTGCGACATGACGGCGGAATTCTATCTGCAAACCGTCGATGTCGTGTTCCAGCGTCATTTGTTGCCCAAGGGTGAGTTCAACTATCGCGGTAAGCTGGTCGATCCCGGCGCGATCCACGATATCGCCATTTTGGCCATCGAAGGTGAACGCGATGATATCAGCGGCATCGGTCAGACCAAAGCTGCGCTGACGATCGCGACCGGCTTGCCCGACGCGATGAAGCAATATCTTCTTGCGCCTGAAGTGGGCCATTACGGCATTTTTAACGGCAGCAAATGGCGCGACAGAATTGCTCCTGTGGTTGAGGACTGGATCCTCGCGCATAATTAGACCCAGTTTTTCTCACCGAGAATATAGGCGGTGGAAAGCGCCATTAGCAACCAAATTGCTATGATGACGAAAGCGGCAAGCCGGCTCACCGGGCGGTCGCCCGACGTCTTCGCTATAGCGAGGTTTCGCGCGAACACAGCTGGCGGCGTAATTCTGAGGAACAGCCAGATGCCGAGCGGGATCAGGATCGCGTCGTCCAGCAAGCCCAGCACCGGAATGAAATCGGGGATGAGATCAATTGGCGATAGCGCATAACCGGCAATCCCGAACGCGAAGAGTCTTGGACCCCAGCCCAACGTCGGATCCCGCGCACACAACCAGATCGCATGGGCTTGCACTTTGATATTATGCACTATTGCGCGCAGAAATTTCATGGCATGACCTATACATGGGATTGCAGATTACAGCCATAGTCGAACGCTGGCCGGTTGCGGGCCAGTTTATCATTGCGCGCGGCGCAAAAACCTATGTCGATGTGCTGGTCGTTGCAGCGAGTGACGGCGCCCATGTCGGCATGGGCGAAGGCACTGCGATCTATTACCACGGGGAAAGCGCCGAGAGCTGTTTGGCGCAGATTGAAAGCGTGATCGGGGCGCTATCAGAATTGGATGTACGCGCCGCAAGACAGGCTGCGCAGACGGCGTTGCCAGCAGGGGCTGCTCGCAATGCGCTGGATTGCACATTATGGGATTTGGAAGCGAAGGCGGCTGGTGTGCCGTTGTGGCAGCTGGTGGGGCTATCAGCGGCTCCCAAGCCTTTGCAAACCGCCTTCACGATCTCGCTTGGCGATCCCTCAGCTATGGAAGCCGATGCGGCTGAGGCGGCGGCGCGGGGCTTTGGCTTGTTAAAGCTCAAACTGATGGGTGGTGGCGACCGCGAACGCGTTGCGGCTGTGCGCAAAGGCGCGCCGGATGCTCGGCTAATCGTCGATGCGAACGAAAGCTGGGGCGGGTTGGATATCGCAATAGAGGCGGCTGCACTCGCCGCACTCGGCGTCGAGATGATCGAACAGCCAGTGCCCGTTGGCCAAGACGCTTTGCTTGACGGCGTGCAATCACCGGTGCCGTTCCTAGCGGACGAAAGCTGCCAGTCCGCTGCCGATATCGAACTGTGCGCGCGGTATTATGACGGCATCAACATCAAACTCGACAAAGCGGGCGGCCTAACCGAGGCACTAAAGATGCGCCGCGAAGCTGAGGCACGCGGGTTAAAAGTCATGGTCGGCTGCATGCTCTCCACCAGCCTTGGCATCGCGCCAGCCTTTCTGGTGGCGCAAGGTGCCGATTGGATCGATCTCGATGGCCCTGCGCTGCTCGCCGAAGACCGCGAAGGCGGTTTCCGGTTCGCAGGCGGGATGATCATAGGCTGACTTCAGCCACTTTGTCTTTGTAATCCTCTTTCGGGTCGATCCCTATCAGCATCTTTATCCCGGCAACGATGCTGGATGCGTCTATCCAGATTTCGGCCTTTTCCGGATCAAGCCGGATCAGGGCGATTTTGGGGTCGTCCTTACCATCGTACCAAGCAGCGACGAACCGGTTCCACAGCCGGTCGATAGTCAATTTATCTTGCGAGGTGGAAAGATTGCCATGAACGGTTCCCCAAACTTCATGGCCCTTCGATGTAAAATGCGCCATCGCGCGTGAGGATCCGTGGATCTGCTGATACAGGCCATTGTCTGTTGACGTGAAAAACCAGATCGGTCCGCTGTAATTGTTATCCTTCCAGCCGTCTTCCTCAAGCTGGGCGGTCATCGGCCGGGCATGGCCGTCATCACCTTCGGCCAGACCGAGGAACATCGTCATGTCCGATTTAAGGGCTTTCCAAAATTTTTCTTTTATTTCCTGATCGTTCGGCATGGATAGTCTCCTGTGTTGAAAACAGGAAACCATCCAGCACCGTCAGAGTTCCATTACAGACCCTCAAGCAATCCAGCAGCGTAATCCAGCAGTGCGATAGTCATTTCGTCGAATGGTATGGCGCGACCAAATCCATTAATGCCGGATCGTTGATCTTATCGACTGCAATGGCATCAATCAGGGTATCGTCAGATATCCGGCCCTTGCGTGCAAAAAAGACGAACAGGTCGCCTTCCTTGCTGGACGTAGTGTCGCCTAGCGCCATCGGACCGCAAGAAGTGTTGCCTGTCGATACCTTGAATATCTTGCTGTATTCGGGACCCTTTAGCCAGGTCAGTGGCTTGAAATACCGTGGTGCTGGATATTCGAATTTGGGCAATGGAACAGGTACGGGCATACCGTTGCGATATCTTGGCTTAAAGGTTGGGGACCATAAGATTTGCCGTCCAACAAATACCCAGTCTGCCCGCTGCAGGCCGTTTTCCTGCCGCTCTTTTAGCCAACGCGTCTGTTGTTCCCGCTCAAGCGCCTCGATCCTTGCACGATAGGCACCATCGCTTTCTCCGGCCAGAGGCGGCTCGGGTAGACGAATTGTGCAAGCGTTAGCCGGCGACACAGCAAATAATGCTAAAGTGACGCCGGCCGTCTGTGCAATGCGCCAAAGCGCGCGCATTAAAATACCTCAAACAATCCAGCTGCACCCATGCCGCCGCCGACGCACATGGTGACGACGACGTGCTTGGCGCCGCGGCGTTTGCCTTCGAGCAATGCGTGGCCGACGCAGCGTGCGCCGGTCATGCCGTATGGATGGCCGATGGAGATTGCGCCACCGTTGACGTTCAGCAATTCATTGGGGATGCCCAAAGTGTCGCGGCAATACAGCACCTGCACGGCAAACGCTTCGTTCAGTTCCCACAGGCCAATGTCGCTCATTTTCAGACCGTTGCGTTCCAGCAGCTTGGGGATCGCAAAGACAGGGCCAATGCCCATTTCGTCTGGCTCTGTGCCTGCAACGGCCATGCCGACATAGCGGCCAAGCGGGCTGAGCCCCTTTTTCTCAGCGACTTTGGCTTCCATCAAGATGCTGGCGGACGAACCGTCGGACAACTGGCTGGCATTACCCGCCGTGATTGTGCCGTCGGGCAGGACAGAGTTCAGCGCTTGAAGTCCTGCCAATTGCGTGTCGGCGCGGTTGCCTTCGTCTTTGGCAATGGTGACTTCGTGTTGGCTGACTTCTTTGGTCTCCTTGTTCATCACGTTCATGACTGTGGTGACAGGAACGATTTCGGCGTCGAACAATCCAGCGGCTTGCGCAGCAGCGGTGCGTTGCTGGGATTGCAGCGCATATTCGTCCATCGCATCGCGGCTGATATTGTAACGCTTGGCAACGACTTCGGCGGTTTGCAGCATCGGCATATAGATGTTGCCGTGCATTTCCATCAAGGCGCGGTCGGGGGAGACGCGCATTTCGGGGGTTTGCACCATGCTGATCGATTCCTGACCACCGGCGGCCATCACATCGACATTATCGACGATGATGGTTTTGGCGGCGGTCGCGATGGTCATCAGGCCCGACGAACATTGACGGTCCATCGTCATGCCCGATGTGGTGATCGGAAGGCCGGCGCGCAACGCGACTTGGCGGGCAAGGTTGCCAGCCTGTGTGCCTTGTTGCAGCGCGCTGCCCCACAGAACGTCGTCAACTTCGGCGCCTTCGATGCCGGCACGCGCAACGGCGGCGGCGAGCGAATAGCTGCCCAAGGTGGCGCCTGATGTGGCGTTAAACCCACCGCGATAGGCTTTGCCGATGGCGGTACGGGCGGTGGATACGATTACTGCGTCACGCATGATGAGTGGTTCCTTTTTTGATCTGTGTTGCGCTAATTGAGAGCGAATAAAGCAATTACTAAACCGTTAGTGCTGAGCCTGTCGAAGCACGTCTAGCCGATAAACGCCGTTCACCTTTGGTGGCCTTCGGCTCGACAGGCTCAGGGCTAACGGTGAAATTAAAACCGCCCCTCCCCTAAAGAGGAGGGGTTGGGTTGGTGCTCAAACGAAAAACTGGCTAATCCATTCGGCGGTCAATGCAGGCTTGCCTTCGCCTTCGATCTCGACCGAAAATTCCAAGGTCTGCTGCCACTGGCCGGGGCGTTTTTCGATGAGTTCGAGCAGCTTGAAATGGCCGCGCACGCGTTTGCCCGAACGCACGGGGGATAGGAACCGCGTTTTGTTGCCGCCGTAATTGACGCCCATCTTGACGCCTTCGACTTTGGGACAATCGGACTTTGCGGTCATCACCGGGAACAGCGATAGCGTCAAAAAGCCGTGCGCGATGGTTCCACCAAACGGCGTCATCTTGGCCATTTCTTCGTTCACATGGATGAACTGATGGTCGCCGGTTGCGTCGGCAAATTTGTTGATCATCTCCTGATCGACTAAAATCCATTCGGATGTGCCGATGGATTCGCCGACCCGTGTTGCGAGTTCAGCCGGTGTAATTCCGCTCATATCCTGCTCCTTGTTTATGCAATTGGCGGCGGTTTTGCGCCCATTTTGCGCGATTGACAAGCCTGTGCCCAAGAGCCGCGCTGACCCTACGTCAGGTGCGGCACCTCGGCGCGAATCACTTCTTCGGTGCGGGTTTGGCCAGTACGGACGCTGGTGCAGCATAGGGCATAACCAGCGTCCCATCGGGGGCGGCCGTATAGGTCGTCTGCGTGGGATAGGCGAACTCTATGCCTTCGCTGGCAAAGCGTTGTGCAATGGCAATCCCGACCGCGTGGCGGCTGGCGAACATGACATCGATGTCTTCGCTCGGCACATCGAACACCAGTTGAAAATCAAGCGAGCTGGGCGCGAAGGTGGTGAAGCCAGCGCGGATGAATTCCCCTTCATGCGCTTCGACAATTTCTTGCAAGATGCCGGGAACTCTTGCCGCAACCGCTGGCGCTGTGTGTTGTACAAGGTTAAAAATGAACGTGATCCGGCGGTAGATCGTCTGGGTGTTATTCGTGATTTCAAGGTCCAGCAGCTTGCTGTTGGAGATGATTTTTTCTTCCCCCGACAACGCACGCAACCGTGTGCTTTTCATCCCGATTTTTTCGACCCGCGCTGTGGTCGTGCCATAGGTAATCGTGTCGCCGCGTTTAAACGGCCGGTCAAAGATAATCGAGATGGCGGCAAACAGATCGGAGAAGATCCCCTGCGCGGCAAGGCCGATAGCGATGCCGCCGACACCCAGACCCGCGATTAAGCCAGTGACATTCACGTTCAGGTTATCCAGGATAACGATGGTCGCAATCGCAAAGACCGCAAAGCTGACGCCCAGCTGGATCAGAGTCATCGCGCTTTGCAGCGTGTCGTGCTCAGTTCCGGTTTGGTATGCGCGGCGTTCGATCAGCGCCATGATGATTTCGCGCAGCCAGATGGCAACTTGCACTACGGTGGCGACAGTGAAGATAACGAAGATGATCCGCGATGCTGGTTCCGGCGTGTTGGCAACGCTGTTGACCAGCTCTACAGCCAAAATGATGCGAAAAAAGCGTTTCGTGCGTGATAACGCCCTCCACGCCACCGTTGCAATCCGGCCATCGTCTCCGCGCCGCGCAGCGTTGGTGGCGGCTTTATGCTTGATCCAGCTGAGCACAAAATACAGCACCGTCCCGATCACCGCTGCGATCAGCAATTCGGGCGCATTGTCCCCCATCCATTGGGCGAAAATCTGGTAATAGTTGGCAACGCGCGCATCCATCGCGGACCACATATCGGGATTTAGCAGCTTCGGTTGGGCGATAGGCGATGTCGTGCTCATGCACTGCTCCTATCGGTGCAACGCAACACTGGCAAGATTACACCTCAGACAAGTTCGGCAGCTTTCAACCGCAAGCCCTTGATCGGTCGCCACGCCGATTCCTGACGCCGCCGGGTCAGATACGTATCAAGCCCAATCTGCATCGCGATCATCATATAGACAAAAGGCTGAAACGCGATGCCGACAAAGAGTGACCCGACCAGATAGATGATCTGCGCATTTTGCAGCGCCCGGGCGAGGGGAATAACCCATTCCTCATCCTCGCGACCGCGCCGTTTATAAATGCGCATGATCGCCTCCATCCGCCACACACCGCCGACATGGATGATAAGCCACATGATAAGCCCCGGCCAGCCTTGCTCACCCAGCATTTCGAAATAGCTGCTGTGATAGGCACGGCCTTCATCGACGACTTCGCCGCTGTCAATTTCGCCAGTGTCCATGCCGTTGTCGTCGATGACCGGCATGGTGTAGCGGATCTTGTTTTGAATATAGGCGTTAAAGCCGCCACCCATCGGCCGTTCCTGAACGAACTCCCATGTCCATTTCCACACCGCGATACGGGTCGAGGCGCTTTCATCCGATTTGTAGTTTTTGATCGTCCCCATGCGTTCGGCAAAGGCTGTGGGCAAAAATGGAACAGTGATAAGCCCCAATATGACCGCGCTAAAAATATAGAGCATGCGGTGCTTTGCTGTGCGCAAAAAGAGTACCGCCAATACGGCAACACAAATCAAACCGGTGCGCGCTTGGACGCCAATGGGGATCAATAAACAGGCAAAAATCAACGCCGTAGCGTAAAGTTTCACGCGCCAATCGGGCTTGAAAATTGTGCCATGATTGGCAAGCCATAATATAATTGGAATGATCGCAATGGCAACGCAGGATATGATGCTGCTTTCGTACAGCCCGCTGTCGATATTCACGAGCAGCACCATAACGCCGTAGCCGCCGCCGCCCGCGAGTGTTTTCAATCCGCCGGTGACGATCAAGGCTGAGGCGCAGAGCACAAGCGTGAGCGCCAGCGCCTCAATCCGCAGCCTTGTGCGCAGCGTCAGCGGTAGAAAGGCTGCAAAAACGAGAGCTTTCCAAACCCAAGCCCATTTTTCCTGCGCGGCAAGCGGCTCGACCGCCTCAAACGTAGTGTAACCGCAATAGGCGAGAAGAACGACGAGCAAAGCCCATCGCGGTGATATGCGTACGTCCTTCTTCTCATCGCTTAGCATGAATCCGGCAAAGGCTAGGGCGAACAGGATCAGCGACAGCGGGATGGAATTGAGCAAGAAATAGCTGAGCCGTTGCGGCGCGATGATATCGACATAGGCATAGACGAGCGTGAACAAAAACGGTCGCTTGAATGCGAACAGCAACAACAGCCCCAAATAGCCGACAAAGAACAGGTCACGCATCGGGCGCGGCCTTGACACTATTCTGCGGACGCTTGCGGATTGCATGGCCGAAACCTTCGGGCTCGGCATCGGGTGCTGGCGGATCTTCGTGATTCACATCATCCCGCTTGGTCAGAAACCAGAACGCGATTGCCAGCAGAACATGGCTCAACAATATCGATAAATTGTCGATCATATTGCCTTGGTTCCCGTGCGCGCCGCTTTCGTGCAGCCTAAAGCGAAATGAAAAATCTTGATGCTCAATAGCGGCTTAGGGTTGACGCGTCGTTAAATATATTGCGCCTATAGGATCGTCATGTTTCGCATCTTGCACGTCCTCGATCACAGCCTGCCGCTGCACAGCGGCTACACCTTTCGCACGCGTGCGATTATGAAGGCGCAAGCGGGCGCGGGTTGGGAAGTGGCCGGGCTGACTGGTGAACGGCATTATCAGCATGGTGTGATGCCTGATCGGGCAGAGGAGAGCGTTGAGGGCTTACGCTTTTTCCGCACACAAAGCCTGCCATCCGGTCCGCCACTGCTGCGCGAATGGGGCGAAGTAAAAGCGTTGTCGGACCGGATCGCGGCGCTCCACCGTGAATGGCCGTTTGACCTGATCCACGCGCACTCGCCTGCACTGAACGGACTGGCGGGCGCGCGTGCGGCGAAAAAGCTGAGGCTGCCGTTTGTCTATGAAATCCGGGCTTTCTGGGAGGATGCAGCGGTCGGCAATGGCACAGGCCGCGAAGGCTCTGCGCGCTATCGCCTGACCCGTGCGCTGGAAAATTATGTCGTGAAACGCGCTGATCGAATTGCGGTGATTTGCGAAGGATTGCGCGGCGACCTGATCGCGCGCGGCGTTGCCGCGGACAAGATTTTTGTCTCGCCCAATGGCGTCGATATGGAGCTGTTCGGCAACCCGCCCCCGCCTGACACTGCGTTGGCGGCGGAACTGGGCCTCACGGACAAAAAGGTCATCGGCTATATCGGCAGCTTTTATAATTATGAGGGGATCGACGATCTGATCGCCGCAATGCCTTTGATGCAGAGCGCCGCACATTTGTTGCTGGTCGGCGGCGGCCCTATGGAAGCTGTGTTGCGCGCGCAGGCGGAAAATTCTCCCGCCAAGGATCGCATCCATTTCGTCGGCCGTGTGCCGCATGAAGAGGTGGGGCGGTACTACAGCCTTGTCGATATTCTCGCTTATCCGCGCAAAGCCATGCGACTAACGGAGCTGGTCACGCCGTTGAAACCATTAGAAGCAATGGCGCAGGGGCGACTGGTTGCTGCCTCCTGTGTCGGTGGCCACCGCGAGTTGATTGAAGACGGGGTAACTGGAACGCTTTTCGCACCCGATGATCCGGTAGCTGCTGCAACGGCGCTGGATGCTCTGTTAGCTGACACCGAAAACTGGCCGCAACGCAAAGCGAACGCGCGCGACTTCGTGGCCAAAGAACGCAATTGGCAGAGTAACATAGTACGTTACGATCCTGTTTACCATTTGCTGCTAGGCCGTGCTAAATAGGCAGATATTGGCTGCGGAAGTTGCAAGGGTACAGATGCAAAAGGGTTTAAATATCGACGGAACCATGCGCGCGCTGACGATTGCTCTGGGCGGCGCTATCGTTATGTCCGTTATTGCGATGTTCTTGCCGATTTCGGTGTTTGAAACGTTTACCGGGGCGACGGGCTTTTCCGAACTGGTTCCGGCGACCGGAGCGCCTTTGGGTGATACCGCGCGGGCGTTGATTGCGTTTGGTTTTGGTGCGCTCACCTTTGCGGCGCTGGCGATGTTTTTATTGCGCCGACTTTCGGTGACGAAAGCGCCGACAGCGACGGAAGATAGCGAAGACTTGTCCTTTATGGACAAGATGCGCGCTAAGCTCTCTGCACTGACGACTGGCGGTAACAATGCCGATGCTGTCACAGAACTCTCCGACTTGCCAAAGCTGCGGGCAGGGGATGCCCATCCCGACGCGCCACCGCGCCGCCCGATCTCGGCAAACCGCGATTTCGGTGAAGTTGTCAGCGAGCCGGTGATTGAGAAGCCAGCCATCGTTCCGGTTGAAGACGCGGTTGAACTTCCGACCAACCAAGCACCATCTGATCCCGCCACTGTAACCAACATGGTCGACAGGCTGGAATTGGCTGTTGCACTACGGCAAGACCAAATCGCCAAGTTGGAAGCGTTGGCCAGTGCGGAAATCGCCAAGCCAGAATTGGCTGCGCCAACCGCTGTGGCCGAAACCGAGCCAGCGATAGTTTTGGAACTAACGCGCCAAACGATTTTGGAAGCAGTCCCCACCGAACCCGTTACCGAGTTGGTCGAGGACGACATGGACGCCGCTTTGCGTTCTGCGCTGCAAACACTTCACCGCATGAACGCACGGACACGATAGGCCAAAGGCGCTTTTTCTTCACTTCTCACATTAGAACCGTTTGTGCTGAGTAGCTGCTGAGGCCGTAAGGCCGAAGTAGCGTATCGAAGCGCCGAGTTCGCAATCAACCCTTCGATACGGCACTTCCCCTTCGACAGGCTCAGGGTCAGCATCTATTCAGGGTAACGGGTTGGGGGCGGTATCTACGTAACAAAACTCTAAACCTTATCATCGAGCAATAACGCCTTGATGCTCAGAACCGTGGCCCCGTCCGCTGCACAGGTTTGCCGCGCAACAATTATATCCGCCACCAACAGATCGGTGTCGGCAAACTCATGCTCGCCTAGCATCGCCGCAAAGGCCGCAACATCAGCCACCGGCGCATCCCACAACAGGTCGAGCGTCACCCTCACTCCCGCAAAGGTCGCGCTGTGCCAGTCACGCTCGACCCGCCGCGTAACCACCGCGCCAGGCGCCAACGCGCACAAAGCCTGTGACAACGCACAGCGCGTCATGCGGCTTGTGCCAAATCGCGCGCGATAATGATCGCATAGGCCGCCATAAAAGTCTCGACGCGCCCGATCATCGGCCCGCGCAATTCGCGGCCATTCCGCATATCGAGCACCAGCCGCGGGTCGCGCGCAGCCAGCCGCCCAAACTTGGTCGCGGGCATGTCGTATTGAATCAAAAAGCGTTCGATTTTTCGGTTGATGTGTCCATTAGAATGCATCGGGGGGTCTCCTGTTGTGCTGTCCTTTCGCGCCCGCCCCATTGCCCCCACACCCGAAGACTTGATCCGCAAACCGGCCCTAGAGCCTTCTCACGAATCGAATGGAACGTAACAAGAACATTACTGATAGGACAAATCCTACTTGTCTAGGAAAAATCCTATCGCTATAGAAAGAATATGGATCAAACTGATTTCCACACAGAATCCCGTGCCGCGCTCGACCGCCTGATCCGCGACAACAAGGATGACTATGTCACGCTGTCGCGGCTGATCGGGCGCAACGCGGCTTATGTGCAGCAATATATCAAACGCGGCTCGCCAAAGCGGCTGCCCGAACGCGAACGGCAAATCCTCGCGCGCTATTTCGGCGTGGACGAACGCGTGCTGGGCGCGCCTGAGGTGCCGCGAGGCGCTGGCTTGCGGCTTGTGCCAAAACTGGCGGTAGGCGCATCGGCAGGCGGCGGCGCGCTGACCGATGTTGAGGCGCTGGCGGGCAAAGTCGGCTTTGACGAAACATGGTTGCGGCAAATGGGGCTGGACCCCGCCGGGCTTTCCCTAATCCGCGTCGTCGGCGATTCGATGCAGCCAACGCTGAACGATGGCGACGACATCATGGTCGATACCGGTGCTGCTCTGCGTGCCCCCAAAAAGGGCATCCACGTCCTGCGGCTTGACGGCACGTTGATGGTCAAGCGGCTGCTGCCGGGCAAAGGCGGCACGCTGTCGATCCTGTCCGACAATCCGGCCTATCTCGCGATTGAGGATGTAGCCGCCAGTGACGTAACCATCATCGGTCGCGTGGTCTGGGTGGGGCGCAAATTGTGACGGGCTTGCCTCTCGGCACGTTAATCGCCACATAGCCAGCATGTCGAACATCACGTCAAACCTGAACGCGCAAAAGCCAACCGAGCCGCCGTTAAAGGCCGTCATCATCCCCGTCACCCCGCTGTCGCAGAACTGCACGCTGTTTTGGTGTACCGAAACGATGCTCGGCACGTTGGTCGATCCCGGCGGCGATCTGGATAAGTTGAAAGACGCGGTGGCAAAGACCGGCGTTACGCTGGAAAAGCTGCTCGTTACGCACGGGCATCTCGATCATTGCGGACAGGCGGGGATGCTGGCCAAGGAATTGGGACTGAAGATCGAAGGCCCGCATGAGGACGACCGGTTCTGG
>JANOTI010000027.1:0-18175 GCA_031416255.1 Sphingomonadales bacterium
AAATCCGCGGACAAGTCCCCGAACGCGCACCCAGCTTTTTCGTCCTCGACATCCCGAGAGAACGCGCAACCGAGTTTGGCAATATGGTCACCGCCGCCGATCCAAAGGCGCAGGTCAATCTGATCCCCGCGCTGCGCGGCACAATCACCGAATTTGGCGGACAGCGCGTCGATCAATTGGCCGAACTGCCTGAAGGCGCATGGGTGCTGCGCGGAGATCGCGGCCTGACCTATAGCGGTATCGTACCGGTCGGCAGCGAAGTGATTACAGGCAAATACTGGAGCGCCGATTATAAAGGACCGCCGTTGGTTTCGCTCGATCAGCCGGTTGCGGAGTCACTGGGCGTTGGCGTCGGCGATACGCTAACGGTCAATGTATTGGGCGTCGAAGTGCAAGCTACCATCGCCGCATTGCGCGAAGTGAAATGGGAGAATTTCGGGCTGAACTATGCTTTGGTATTTTCACCCGGATCGTTCGACGCAGCGCCGCATAACATGGTCGCAACGTTGACGGTGAACAAAGCCGCTGAGCGCGTTTTGGCGAAATCCATCCCGCCCGCTTTTCCGTCTTCGTCGCTGATCGAAGTGGGTGAAGTCGTCGGCCAAGTCTCCAATTTACTAACTCAAATGGCGCAGGCGATTGCTGCGGCAGCCTCGATTGCCATTCTTGCAGGGATTGCGGTGCTGGTCGGTGCGATTGCAGCCGCGCGCCAGTCACGGATTTACGACAGCGTGATCATGAAGCTGCTCGGCGCAACCCGCCGCCAGATATTGGCGGCGCAGGCGATGGAATATGGCGTGCTAGCGGTGATACTTGGGCTGCTCGCCCTGCTGATTGGAATGGGTGCTGCTTGGTATGTTGTGGTGCAAATTTTCAACTTCACCTTCGCACCCGATCCAGCTGTGCTGGCGGTCACGTTAGTCGGCGGCGCAGGGCTGACATTCGTGCTCGGCATCGTCGGTTCGCTGCCGATATTAGCGGCGCGCCCCGCAGCGGCGCTTAGGAGCCTCTAACTTTTACGGTAACACTTTCCTCTAACCCGTTTGTGCTGAGTAGCTGCAGAGGCCGCAGGCCCAAGTAGCGTATCGAAGTACCTGTTGCGTACTCCAAGCCCTTCGATACGGCACCTCGCTCCACTCGGCACCTACTCAGGGCAACCGGATTTTGGGTGGTGCTGTTTCGAAAGGCGCGCGGCAATCGGAGCGGACACGAGCAACTGCGCCATATGATACAAGATCGTGGGCAACAGGATCAGCCCCGCCGCATTGCCAAACAAGATTGCCGCCATCGGCGCGCCCGTCGCAATGCTTTTCTGCGCACCGGCGAAGACCAGACTGACGCGGTCGGCGCGGTTCAATCCGAGTGCACTGCCAAGGCCCCAAGCGCCGGCGAACGCAAATGTCAGCAGCAGAGCGAGCAGCACGCTCAACACCAACAAGTCCTGTCCCTGCAGCAGCGACAGGCTGCCCGAATTCACCGCCCCCGCAAACGCCACATAAACCGCGATTAAAATCACCAACCGGTCAAAAAACGACAGCATCACCTTTTGCCGCAACGCCCATCCGCCCAGCCAGCGCTGCACCGCTTGCCCCAAAGCAAAGGGTAGCAGCAGCATCGTCGCAATCCGCAACACGACATCACCGCCGACAGTAACGCTGGAAGACGCGCCCAGTACCAACGCAACCAGCAGTGGCGTGACGATAATCCCGGCGAGATTAGAGAGCGCCGCGCCAACCACCGACGCGGCAACATTACCGCCACCCAGTGCGCTGTAACTGATCGCCGATTGCACCGTGGAAGGCAGCATCGTGCAATAGATTAGCCCGGCAACCAACCCTGCTGGCAACACCCAGCCTGCGCCTTGGGCCAACGCAATCCCTGCCAACGGCATGGCCACAAAGGTAAAGCCGAGCATAGCTCCCTGCAGCTTCGTCGCAGTGACCGCCTTAACAACTTCCTGTCGGGGCAGCCGCAATCCGTGCAGGAAAAACAGCGCAAAGATACTAATGAAACTGACGTTCTGCGCGAGGGCCAGACCTCGACCATGAACCGGCAGCAGCCACCCGAATACTATCGCCCCCAAGAGCATCAAAACAAAACGGTCGGGCATCAGTCGTGGTATCATCATAGACTGATGGCCCAGCAATCGTTCAGACGCAACATCACCTTTACCGCGCTTTGCCTGTCTTTCTAAATTCTGCTATGAAGTGGCAGTCTTCGTGGTGAGAGGAATTTAGTATGTCGCATAAAACCAATCGTCTGATTTTGGCATCAACTGCAGCACTGAGCCTGGTGATGAGTTCACCCGTTCTGGCCGCAGGTGGCGGAGGCGGCGGTGGTGGCGGATCACCCAGTTCATCCGCACCCGCTTATAATCCAACCGTTGATTATCAAAAAGGTACAGCCGCTTATCGCGCCGGTGATTACAAAACCGCCGTCAGTCATTTCAAAAAAGTCGTTAGCGCACTTCCAAAAGATGCGGCTGCGCAATATCTTCTGGGCACATCGTATATGGGCCTTGGCGATCACAAAAAAGCAGCAAAGCCACTAGGATTGGCCGTCAAATACGATGCCAGATTGATTGAGGCGCGGCGCGATTTAGGAATAGTGCACGCAAAACTGGGTTTAACTGCGAAGGCAGACGAGCAGCTGGCAGCGCTTAAGCTGCGTCAGGGAGCATGCGATGCGGCAAAATGCAGTGATGCAGCAAAGTTGGCCGATGCTGTAACTAAGGTCGAGACAGCCATTGCCAGTGGCAAGCAAGCCTCTGTTGATATGCCCGACGTACAACTCGCTGCGGCCAAAACAGCCGACGAAACCTATGTAACAGCGGTAAGCCTGATTAACGAAAAACGCTATGACGAAGCCATCACCTATCTCAACGATGCGCGCTGGGCTGCGGGACCGCATCCCGACATTCTTACCTATCTCGGCTTTGCAAACCGCAAGTTGCAACGATACGAAATCGCTGAGGAATATTACCAATCCGCGCTGCAAATTTCCCCTAAACATCGCGGTGCGCTAGAATATTATGGTGAGTTAAAACTCGAACGCGGAGATGTCGCGGGTGCCAAATCCCATCTGGTAAAGCTTGAGAAAATTTGCGGTTTCGGGTGTAATGAGGCTGATGAGCTTCGCCGCTGGATTTCGGAGAAAGCGCCATCCGTAGGTTAATCGTGGCGCTGTCACTGGGCAGCATGGCCGCTGTTGCAGTTGCAGCAACAGCGCCATTGTTTGAAACTTTACGTTGGACAGTGCCCGGCGCAGAGCTTGAAGCGTTGTCGTACCAGCCCGAGACATGCCTAAATTACGAGCCCGATGCTGAGCCAATAGTACAGGCAGGTGAGGCCTTGTTTAACTCCCCCAATATGTTGGGCGGACAGGCCGCTAAAGCAGGGCTCAGCTGCGCGAGTTGCCATGTCAATGGTAGGGATAACCCGCTTTTTCTGCTCGCGGGTGTCTCAGATATCCCCGGCACAGCAGATGTCACCAGCAGCTTTTTCAGTGCGGCACGCAGCAACCGACGCTTTGATCCGGCAATGATTCCTGACTTAGCGATGCCTGGAAAAGTTTCCCGCGATTCTTTGAAAAACGAACTTCAACCGTTCATTCGCGATCTGATTGTTGAAGAATTCTCTGGTGAGGAGCCCAGCAGTGCTTCGCTGGAGGCGCTTGCTGCTTATGTCGGTGCTATCAAAACCTGCACTAGCGGCGAAGAGGCTATAGTCTCGCGACGGCTAAATAATCAGTTAGCAATCATAAATGGTGCTTTAGTAGCAGCCAGTAAATTGGCGAACAAAGGTGATCCGAAGGAAGCAGGTCTGCTGGTTGCATCTGCACGACATCAATTGGGGCTTGTCTCCGAACGTTATTCTGGGGCGAAGTTTAAACCCGAACGCGCGTTATTGTTGAAAGCATCCTTAGATTTACAACATATTGCTAATACCAGTGGTTCTGATACCAATTTCGGGCAAGCATTGGCCGATTGGCAATCCCGCTTTGATAAGGGCCTAGCGAAACGTTTGTTCCGCACTGAAAGCCTGTCGCTCTATAATCCAGAGCGTTTACGCACTCTTGTTGCGCCGCAGCGAAAAAAACGCTAGGGGCGCGGCCAACACGGCGGAATTTTCTGCCCCTCATTCCCAAAAGGCTTAAAAATGTCTCTGCGTAATATCGCCATCATAGCGCACGTCGATCATGGCAAAACCACCCTTGTTGACCAGCTTTTTCGCCAATCCGGCACATTCCGCGATAATCAGCGGATCGAAGAACGCGCCATGGATTCGAACGATCTGGAAAAGGAGCGCGGGATCACGATTCTGGCAAAATGCACCAGCGTCGAGTGGGACGATCACAAGGGCGAAAAGACCCGAATCAATATCGTCGATACGCCCGGGCACGCCGACTTTGGCGGCGCAGGGGAGCGCATTCTTTCGATGGTTGACGGCGTCATTTTGCTTGTCGATGCTTCCGAAGGAGCAATGCCACAAACGAAATTTGTGACCGGTAAAGCGTTGGCACTCGGCCTGCGTCCGATCGTTGTTGTCAACAAAGTGGATCGCCCGGACGAGCGTATCCAAGAAGTGCTCGACGAAGTGTTCGACCTGTTCGTTTCGCTCGACGCAACCGACGAACAACTTGATTTCCCTGTACTTTATGCCTCTGGCCGTAATGGTTACGCCTCGGAAGATCCATCGCGCCGCGAAGGCACTTTGACGCCGATGTTCGAAACTATCGTCCGTCATGTTAAAGAGCCAAAAGCCGATGCCGGTGGCGAGTTCAAGATGCTCGTGACGCTGCTTGACCGTGATAACTTCCTTGGCCGCATTCTTACCGGCCTCGTTCTTTCGGGGACAGTCAAAGTCAACCAGCAGATCCACGCGCTTTCGCCCGACGGCAAAATCGTCGAAACGGGCCGCGCATCCAAAATCATGTCATTCCGCGGCTTGGAACGCGTTCCTGTCGAAGATGCCAAGGCTGGTGATATTATCTCGATTGCAGGCCTGACTACCGCGACTGTGGCGGATACCATTGCCGAGCCAAGCGTCACCGAGCCACTGCACGCACAGCCCATCGATCCGCCGACATTGTCGATGCGTTTCTCGGTCAACGATTCGCCGATGGCGGGCCGTGAAGGCACCAAAGTCACCAGCCGCATGATCCGCGACCGTTTGCTGCGCGAAGCCGAAAGCAACGTTGCGATTAAAGTCACCGAAGCCGATGACCGTGATAGCTTTGAAGTCGCCGGTCGCGGCGAGCTTCAGCTGGGCGTGCTGATCGAAACGATGCGCCGCGAAGGCTTTGAACTTGGCATTTCGCGTCCGCGCGTGCTGTACCGTGAAGACGAAAACGGCAAAACCACCGAACCCTATGAGCAGGTCGTAATCGACGTTGATGACGAGTATTCCGGCACCGTTGTTGAAAAAATGGCGATCCGCAAAGGCGAAATGACCGACATGCGCCCATCGGGCGGCAACAAAACGCGGATTACCTTCTCGGCGCCTTCACGTGGCTTGATCGGTTATCACGGCGAATTCCTGTCCGACACCCGCGGCACCGGCATTATGAACCGCCTGTTTGAAAAATACGGCCCGCACCGCGGTGTGATTGAAGGCCGCAAATGCGGCGTGTTGATCTCCAACGGCAATGGCGACGCGGTTGCCTATGCCCTTGGCCCCTTGGAAGAGCGCGGCATCCTGTTCGTCTCACCGGGTGAAGCTTTGTACGAAGGCATGATTATCGGTGAGAACGCCAAGCCCGATGACCTTGAAGTCAACCCGATGAAATCGAAGCAGCTAACCAACTTCCGCTCCACCGGCAAAGACGACGCCATCCGCCTGACCCCGCCAAAAGTGATGACGCTGGAACAAGCCATCGCCTATATCGACGACGACGAAATGGTCGAAGTAACGCCCAAGAATATCCGTATTCGCAAAGCACTGCTTGACCCGAATGATCGCAAGAAAGCGTCGCGCAAGAAGGCGGCTTGAGTTTGCAACAAAAAAGGGTGCCCGCCTTTCGGTGGACACCCTTTCTTCTTTCACCGGGTCGCAAGCGTCAGAAACGATAGGCTGCTGTCAGCCGGATATTGTGCATGTCGAAATTGCTGTCGCTGCGGCGGAAATTGGTTCCACCGGATACCAGCAAAAACGGGTTTGTCGGTGCCGCTGTGCCGGGGCCGACGTTGATGCGGTACTTGTCTTCGGCATAGTTGGTGTAGAGATATTCTAGACCAAGCGAGATTTTCTTGGTGACTTTCACCTCCGCACCGCCGCCAGCAGAATAGCCAAGGCTGTTGCTGCTACCGTCTTCGGTAAACGTGTTCGCGGTGTTGCTGGTCTCAAACTCGTTCTTGATTTTGGCAAAAGCACCGCCACCGGTTGCGTAAAACAAAGCGCCACGTGCCGCATAGCCAACCCGCAAACGCGCGCCGAGTGAATAGTCAATTTCGCGGGTGAAATAATAGAATGCAGGTGTCGTGCTGAATGCACTCACGCTATCGCGAGCATCGGACGAACCACCTTCAAAAACGACACCGTAAACGATGTTGCCCTGTTGCATGTCATAGCCACCGCGAATGTTAAACTCGATGCCGTCTCTGTCACCGCGGCAACCCTCTGCTGGGGTGCGTCCGTTGGCTGCGCCACCACAGAAACCGGGCGAAAATGCATTGGCACCAGAGGTTGTGCGCACCGTATCGCCAAATTTGCCATCGCGATCTGTGTCAAACAAAACGCTTTCGCCGCCATCATTCTTTTGCGCCGGTACGCCAATGGTTCCGCCGATATAGGCACCTTCCCATTGCTCGTCCTCAGACTGGGCGAACGCGGGAGTAGCAAAGGCTGCCAGCGACGCGGCGGCGAGCAGGTGGATGTGTGAAATTTTCATACTGGATTCCCTCATTATCGATATTCAGACAATGCAGAAACGCTGATAGGTGTTCTAAAGATGCACGGACCGGAAAATAATTTCGCCGCTGCAGTGTGTTGGGGTCAGATAGCCTCCCCGGCTGCAACGCCACTCGCCCAAGCCCATTGGAAGTTATAGCCACCCAGCCAGCCGGTCACGTCCACAGCCTCGCCGATCACATGCAGGCCGGAGACGCGCTTTGCCTCCATCGTTTGCTGTGAAAGTTCGGCGGTTGATACGCCGCCCAAAGTGACTTCGGCTTTGGCAAAGCCTTCGCTGCCATTGGGGTTAAACGGCCATCCGCCCAGGTGCGCGCCAGCATCGGCCAGCTTGCGGTCGCTTTGATCGGCAAGGTTGCCATTAAGCGCCAGCCGCCCTGCCAGTGCCTCGGACAATCTGGCCGGCAAATGCTTGTCCAGCGTGGAGCGGATCGTCGCTTTCGGGTTTGCCTTTTTTGCGGCTAGCAAAGTTTCGGTGGCATCGTTGCCGGGCAGGAAATCGATGGTGACTGCATCGCCGGGTCGCCAATAGCTGCTGACCTGTAGGATCGCAGGGCCGCTTAGGCCGCGATGGGTGAACAGCGCAGCTTCCGGAAACGCCGTTTTATTGTGCTTAGCGACAACTTCGGCTGACACGCCCGATAGCTCGCGGAACAAAACATCGTCGCCGCCCAGCGTCAACGGAACCAGCGCCGGTCGCGGCTCTACGACTTTCAGGCCGAACTGACGGGCCAGATCATAGGCAAAGCCCGTCGCGCCCATTTGCGGAATGCTCGGACCACCGGTTGCGATAATCAGGCGCGGCGTTGTGGCTGTAAGGTTTCCGTAAGTGACGCGGAATACGCCGCCGTCATGCGCGACATCGCGGACGTCGAGCCCAAAGACAAAATCGACGCGTCCGCCCGATGCGACCGATTTGTCGCATTCGTCCATCAGCATTGAGACAATCTGCTTCGCGCTGCCATCGCAAAACAATTGCCCCAAGGTTTTTTCATGGAACGCGATGCCGTGCGCGCTGACCAGATTGATGAAGTCTTGCGGCGCATAACGTCCCAGCGCCGATTTGGCGAAATGCGGATTGGCCGACAGATAGCGTTCCTGCGCATTCTGGCTGGTTGCGTTGACATTGGTGAAATTGCAGCGCCCACCGCCCGAAATCAGGATTTTCTTTCCCGGCCCGCTGGCGTGGTCAACCACCAGCACGCGCCGTCCGCGTTGCCCCGCCGTCAGCGCGCACATCAGCCCCGCACCACCTGCACCAAGGATTACCGCATCATAGATTGCTATTGTCATTTCAGCCCCTTGCCATGGCATAGCCTGCAGATGAAGAAATTTGTTTTCGTAGCGGTGCTTGCAGACCTTGCTGTGCCGGAATCCGCCTCCTTGAAAACATCCGATAAAGACGCAAGATAAGCGGATTCGCTATGCGCTTTGCATACTGCTATGTTTAATCAACAAAGGCGCATTTCAAGGAGGTAATGTGGTGCAACATTATGAAGATCATGACGAATTGTCCGAAACCGAAGCCAGCGGCGGTGTTAAAAACCACGGCGTTCGCTATGTGCTCGCGGTATCGTTAGTGCTCGCGATCGTAGCCATGTCGCTCATGTGGATCATCCCCGCAATTTCAAACTGATCGGACCAGCCCAAGACAGGCATTTCTAATCTCTGGATTTTGCCGCCCCACATTTGCCGCTGCTGCGGGTTGGACGAAAGAGGGTGGAGCTTTTAGCCCGTCAAAGCCTCGACCAGCGCTTTCACCTTTTTCTGCCGCCATTGTGGCAGAGGCGCGACCAGCCAATACGCCAGCTTGCTGTCCTTGGCATTGTCCACCGCCCGAACGCGTTCAGTGGCAATATCGGCCTCAACCAGCAAATGCGGCACCGTTGCGCGGCCCAAACCAATCGCAGCGGCATCGATCGCTAGGCCAGCATCGCCAAGCCGCAGCGCAGCGTGTCCCTCGCTCGCAGGGCATCCGGGCCAGCCTATCGGCGTCTCCGCACCACCATCCGGCGCAGCGACGGTCACAAAAGCCCCAGCCGCAAGCATAACGCCTTCATGGTCGCCCGGGCCGTCAGACAAGCGAATGGCAAGATCCAGATTGGCCTCGGTAAAATCCACCTCTGCATCGGCCGACACCAGTGTAAATTGCAGGTCGGGGTTCGCCGCCCCATAACGCGCCAATCGCGGCGTCAGCCATTTGGCGGTAAAGTCACGCGGAGCGGCGATGGTCAGGTAGTTCGAAGTCTGCCCCGATTGCATCGCACGCACCGATTCTTCAAACTGCAAAAACCCGGCACGAAGCGGATCAAGACCTTTTTGGGCCTCCTGCGTCAGCTCCAATCCTTTTGGCGTGCGCCTGAACAGCACAACGCCCAGCATATCTTCCAATGCCCGAATTTGTTGGCCGACCGCAGCCGGTGTAACCGCAAGCTCGTCTGCCGCTTTCGTAAAGCTCAGATGACGCGCCGCTGCATCAAACACGCGAAGGCCGTTTAGGGGAAGATGTGTCCGTTTCATCGCGCGATTGCAGGCGCAACCAAGCGGAAGCGCGGAATTTCAACAAGGAACGTTGAACCATCGACACGAATGAAGCGGTAATGCCCCTCCATGATGCCCGATGGGGTCGGCAACGGGCAACCAGACACATAATCATGGCTGTGCCCCGGTTTCAGCAAAGGCTGTTCGCCAACGACACCGTCGCCATCAACATGGTTGATTCCGCCGCGCCCATCGGTGATTTTCCAATGCCGCGACAAAAGCTGCACCGGATCGTCCCGGTGGTTTTCAATCCGGATATGGTAAGACCAAAACCAACGGGCCTGTGCCACAACCGATTGGTCCTCCAAAAAATTCGTGACAACGCGAACGGTAACACCGTCGGTTGTTTCGGATTCATCAAAAAACGCGTCGAGGATCAAAGGCCGACCTTTCGCAATGCCTGATCCAAATCTTCTATTAAATCCTGCGGGTCTTCAAGCCCGATATTGATCCGCAACAAGCCTTCCTCAACACCCATCAGCTCGCGCTGTTCGGCCGAAACGCTGTAATGCGTCGTCGAGGCTGGGTGGCAACACAGGCTGCGGCTGTCGCCGATGTTGTTCGAGATATCGATAAGCTCCAGCGCATTCAGCAAAGCCATCGCCTGCTTGCGCCCACCATCAAGCGCGAAGGAAAAGATTGGCCCACACGCTTTCATCTGGCTCATCGCCAGAGTGTGCTGCGGGTGGCTAGCAAGGCCAGGGTGCAGCATTTTTGGCACGCGGCCTTCCAAAAACCGCCCCACAGCCAGCGCATTTTCCGATTGCCGCATCGCGCGCAATTCGAGCGTTTCCAGTCCCTTATGCACCACCCAAGCGTTAAACGGGGAGCAGTTGGGGCCAGTGTTCCGCTGAAACGGCAGCAGCACATCGTTGATCCATGCCGCCGAACCGCAGATCGCACCCGCCAGAACGCGGCCTTGCCCGTCCATCAGTTTTGTCGCACTATACGTCACCACATCCGCGCCGTAATCCATCGGACGTTGCAGCACCGCTGTTGCAAAGGCATTATCGACGACACTGATGATGCCGTGTTCCCGTGCCAATCCGCAGACATAGGCCATATCGACAATGTCCATTGTCGGGTTCGCGGGGGTTTCAAAGAAGAAGACTTTGGTGTTTGGCTGGATCGCAGCTTTCCACGCATCATTATCGGTCGAATCGATCGTCGTCGTGGTGATCCCCCAACGCGGCAGCAAGCTGTCGGTCAACCACCGGCACGAACCAAAGGCTGCACGCGCTGCAACAACATGGTCGCCAGTGCTCAACTGACAAAGCAACGCCGCGGTCATCGCCGCCATTCCGGTCGCTTGCATCCGGCACGCCTCGGCACCCTCCATCAGGGCAATACGTTCCTCCGCCATCGCCACAGTCGGGTTTTGCAGGCGGGAATAGGTCATACCCTGCTGTTCGCCCGCAAAGCGCGCCGCGACCGTCTCGGCATCGTCATACGTATAGCCAGACGTCAGAAACAACGCCTCTGACGTCTCGCCATGTTCGCTACGCCATGTGCCGCCGCGCACAGCCTGTGTTGCGGGTCGCCAGTTTTGCGTGATTGAACGGTCGAGGCCGGTAGTTTTTTTCATGTCTATGCTTTGGCTATCAATGACGGTGAAATCAATGCTGATTGTATCTGCCATTGGCTTCTGCTACTTATGTGCAGAAAGGAATTGCAGATGCGAAATCTGAATATCAAAAGCGACGAAGCCTATGAGCTCGCCCAGTTCATTGCCAAACGCACTGGCAAGAGCCTGAGCCTAGTGGTAACCGAGGCGTTAAAAAAAGAAAAGAAGGCGCTCACCAAGGACGAGTTGATCGAAAAATGGCTGAAAATAGGCCGGGATAATTGGGAGAGAATGACGCCAGAACAACGGCTTTGGGACTATGACGCCGATATGTATGACGAAGACGGCCTTCTGAAATGATCATCGATTCTTCCGCGCTGATCGCAATTATTTGGCTCGAGGATGGAAACGAAAAGTTCGTCAGAAAACTCGCTGCTACTAGTAACTCTGCAATATCTTCATCCACGCTGCTTGAAGCTAGGATTGTAGCGCAACGGTCTGGATTCGATGGAGCGGAAAGCAATCTGACGGCGCTTGTGGCAGATCATGCAATCGAAATTGTTCCCTTTTCCTTATCGCAACAGCAGATCGCCGCCGATGCTCATCGCAAATATGGTCGTGGCAGCGGGCATCCTGCGCGGCTCAATTTCGGCGACTGTTTTGCCTATGCGCTCGCAAAGGAACGAGGCGAACCATTATTATTTAAGGGCAAAGATTTTAGCGAGACGGACATCGAAAACGCGCTATAGCGCCGCCAACACGGCATCGCCCATTTCGCGGGTGTTGTGATTGCCGCCAAGGTCGGGCGAGCGTGCGCCGCCAGCGAGTGCCTTGGCAACAGCGGCCTCAATGCGGTCAGCGGCTTCCGCATGGTCAAGCGAATAGCGCAGCATCATGGCCGCGGACAGGATTGTCGCTAACGGGTTGGCTTTGCCTTGCCCCGCGATATCGGGCGCGCTGCCGTGGATAGGTTCGTACAGGCCTTTTTGATTGGCATCGAGTGAGGCGCTGGGCAGCATGCCGATGGAACCTGCGCACATGCTCGCCTGATCGGACAATATGTCGCCGAACAAATTGCCGGTGACGATCACATCAAATTGCCCGGGATTGCGCACCAGCTGCATCGCGGCGTTATCGACATACATGTGGCTCAACGCGATGTCGGGGTATTCCGCGTGCGTTTCAATCACCACGTCGCGCCACAGCTGGCTAGTTTCCAGGACATTGGCTTTATCAACCGAGCACAGCTTTTTGCCGCGCGCCATTGCGGTTTCAAAACCGACGCGGGCGATGCGGCGAACTTCGTCCTCATTATAGGACATGACGTCATAGCCTTCGCGTTTGCCGTCGGCTGTTGTCCGCATGCCCTTTTCGCCGAAATACACATCGCCGTTCAGCTCGCGGACGATGACCATGTCGATTTGCGCAGCGACTTCAGGGCGAAGCGCAGAAGCATCGGCGAGTTCGGGAAACAATGTTGCGGGGCGCAGATTAGCAAACAGTTGCAGTTCTTTGCGCAGGCCAAGGATCGCCTGTTCGGGCCGCAAATGCCGTTCCAGATGATCGCAATCCGGGTCGCCCACTGCGCCAAACAGGATCGCATCGGCACGTTTAGCCAACTCTAGCGTCGCAGCGGGTAAAGGATGCCCCTCAGCCTTGTAAGCCACGCCTCCAACGAGCGCTTCTTCAAACACCAAACCGGGCAGCGATAACACGTCCAGAACACGCACAGCTTCGGCGATAACTTCGGGACCGATCCCGTCTCCGGGCAACAACGCAATCAACATGACACAGGCTTTCCAATTCCGTTCGTGTCGAGCGTAGTCGAGACACCGTGAGTTAGCGCACTTATTCGCGGCATCTCGACTTCGCTCGATGCAAACGAGTTTTATTTGGTTGGGCCTTTGCCGTCTTGAACACCCTTATGCAACTGCCCTTTTAAGCCGGTCCACCAGTCTTTCGCGCGCCGCCATAATATCGGCCCTGCGGTCGCCCAAAACATGCGCCAGCAATGCGGTCCGGTTTGCAGCCATGACCTTCAACGCGCTGCTGGTGCCATCCATGCCGACAGGGTCATTGCCGCCATAGCCAAGCTCTGAAAGCAACAATGCCTCGTACCGCGCCATTGACGGCGCCCAGCCACGTGCAGCCGGGGCAAGCTCGATGGCCTGAAGCAAACCATCAAGCGCGCTGTGGAGGGCTGTATAAGCCTGCCCCTCTGGCAAAGTCGTGGCGGTCAGCGTGCAGGCCCATTCGATACCGGCAACAGCCAATGGCTCGCCAAGCAGATGCGCACGGCTGTGCGCTGGATCGACGTTCAGGGATGCTAACTGCCCTAGGGTCCGGGCTCGCCATTCGCCTTTGACGATATTCCCGGGGATCAGCACCGGCCGCAACGCTCTGCCCCGCGCACCTTGTACATAGCCTGCCATCAAGCCGTGTGATGCTGTCAAAGCGCGGACAACAGCGCCGACTTCACCGTGCGGACGGACGGAACAGATAATGGCGTCGGCGGTTACGTGCATTTTACTGCCGAGCTGCAGCGCGGCTTTCCCCAAAAATTTCCCATGCGGCGATGAACATCGCGGCAATCACCGGTCCGACAATCAAGCCGTTAATCCCCAAAACACTTAGCCCACCCAAGGTAGAGATCAGCACGACATAATCGGGCATACGTGTATCTTGTCCAACAAGCATCGGTCGCATCACATTGTCGACCATCGAAATCACGAAGAATCCGAAGAGTAATAATACGACGCCCTGCCAGATGCTGTCGGTAATTAGCAGATAGATGCCGACCGGAAACCAGACCAATCCAGTGCCAACGGCTGGAATCAAGGCCAACAGGCCCATGACCACACCCCACAGCAACGCAGCCCGGATATCGAGCGCGGCGAACAACGCACCGCCCAACAACCCTTGAATAATAGCGACAATCACGCTGCCCTTCACGGTAGCACGGATCACTGTGGTGAATTTGTCGAACAATGCACTGCGTTGCTCGGACCGCAGAGGAACGACTTCGCCAATACGACGCGTCAAATGGCGCCCGTCGCGCAGCAGAAAAAATGTGAGGTAGAGCATCACGCCAAGCGCCAGGACGAAGGTGAAAGCACCCTGCCCGATGTTCACAGCTTCACGCGCGATCAATTGCAAACCCGCCGTCAGAAACGAACTCAGCCGTTTTTGAATCTCCTCGATCTCGGCAGGACCAATGCGCTCCAGCATTGCCCGCCAGCTGGCCGGAATCGCAGCCTCTAGGTCGCGTAGTATTTTACCGATATCAATTTCTTGGTTTTGCAGGGAGTTATACGTTACCAACGCCTCATCAACCATCATCGTTCCGACCAATATGCTCGGGATAATCACCAGTGCAATCACCAGCATCAATGTTAGCAAAGAGACCGTATTCCGCCGTTTCGGCATCATCAGGGCAAGCCTGTCATGCACAGGTGCAAAAGCAATTGTGACCACCAAAGCCCAAAGGATCGCACCAAAAAACGGCCAGCTGATCCACGCCATCGCGACTGTTGCAGCAACAACAAAGCCTAGCAGAACGCGGTCTTCGAACGCGGAGCCGGATACAGCTTTGGTTTGGGCAGGCTTGGATTTTGTTTCAGTCATGATGATACCAGATAACGCCGAGATACAGCTTTGTCATGCGGCGCATACACAACGCGCTCCCATAAGCTGCAATGCTCACCGGCACCGCATCGAAACTTAGTAGATTCCGCCTTCATTGGTCAAAAACTCTTCGTCGCGTTTGTTGTTCCCGTTGTTCTGCTTTCCCGAATTGCCCTGCGCAGCTTGCTCACTGGTGACTTGGGTCGCTGCCTTTTTTCTGGGCTTATCGCCGCGCGCAGTCATTTCATCCTGCCGGATCGAACGTTTCGGTTCGGTTTCAGCTTTGAATGCTTCCCAGATCACAGCGCCTTTGGGATCACCATCTTCCGGCCACGAGCCGTAAACGCGTTTCCCTGACTTTCGATCAATACGGACGAGGCGAACACCCGAAGGGGCGGTAAAGGGCAAAGCGACTGTTCCGGCAAAGGCTTCGCGTGCGAATTGTTTAAAGATCGGCGCGGCAAGCGAACCGCCCTGCGCATAGCCACCCATGTCACGCGGCTGGTCATATCCCATATAAACGCCTGCCACCACATTGGGGGTGCCGCCTACAAACCACACGTTGGTTGGGCCAGAACTGGTCCCCGTTTTTCCAAAGATCGGACGGTCCAGATCGCGCAGGATCGTCGCCGTACCGCGTTGAACAACGCCTTCCAGCATGTGGACGACTTGATAAGCGGTGACCGGGTCCAAGATCTGTTTTCCACCGGGGCGGAAGCGCGGCATCGCTTTTCCGTTCCAGTCCGGCGCGTTACAGCCTTCACAGGCTTTCCATTTGGTCGGCCAAATCACTTTGCCGTTTCGCCCTTGGACATAATCGATAACGGTCGGTTTCAATTCACGACCATGATTGACCAGCATCGAATACGCATTGGTCATTTTAAGGACCGTGGTATCGCCCGCGCCCAGTGCAAAGGACAAATAGGGCGGATAATCGCCAATGCTCATTGTGCGGAATGTATCCACGACATTGTTCATGCCGGCATCATTGGCCGCACGCACTGTCATCAGATTGCGTGATTGTTCCAATCCCCAGCGCATTGTTTGCGGCCCAGCACCGCGCTGATTGCCGAAGTTTTTGAAACATTTCTGCCCCAACGACGCCGATTGATGCACGCAAAACGGCCCATCAACGATGATCGAGGTCGGTGTCATATCGTTGTCGAGTGCGGTCGCATAGACAAAGGGCTTGATCGCCGAACCCGGCTGACGCTGCGCCTGTGTTGCCCGGTTAAAGCTGGATATGCGCGAATCAAACCCGCCCTGCATCGCCAAAACCCGGCCATTGATAGCATTTTGCACAACCATGCCGCCGCCGATTTCCGGCACAACGCGCAGCTGATAGCGGCTGCCACCGGCAGGAGCGACCGCGATAACATCGCCGGCCTTTAACGTGGCAGGAGAGACCATCAGTGTCCCGGTTTCGCCAGAGGCAAAGCCAATCCGTCCTCCGCCCAATGCAACCGCAATTTGCCAGTTGGAATAATCGATGCCGATATTCGATGAGGCAAGGCGTGTCTGCCATTTGCCGTCGTTCATCGGGATCGTCGCAATCGGCTTGGAAAAGCCGCGTCCACCATGATAGCGCAGCAAACCGTCGCGCAACGCTTTGGTCGTTAAATCCTGATAGGATGCGTTCATCGATGATCGCACCCACAAGCCACCGGCATAGACGCTGTAAGGGCCCTTTTCGGCAGTTTCGCCAAACCGTTCGATCAGCTGCCGACGGACTTCCTCGGCAAAATAGCCGCCACTGCTTTTGAATTGCTGCCCCTGCCGCGGGATCAGGCCAAGCGGTTGAGCACTAGCCTCAGCCAGCTGGGCATCGGTGATCCATCCGTTCGAGCGCATTTCGCCCAGAACCCAGTTGCGGCGCGTCATCGCGGCATCCGCATATTTATTGCGGCTGTATTTCTCCGGCGCTTTGGGAAGCGTCGCCAGAAACGCCATTTCATGCAAAACCAGTTCATCTGCGCTTTTGGCAAAATAGGCTTGCGCTGCCGCTTCAACGCCAAATGCCTGACGGCCAAGGGCAATCTCGTTCATGTACAGCGACAGGATCTGCTGCTTAGTCAGCGCGCCTTCGATACGGTAAGCAAGGATCGCCTCTTTAATTTTGCGCGTGTAGCTGTACTCGTTGGTCAACAACAGATTTTTGGCCACTTGCTGCGTAATCGTCGAAGCTCCGCGTGACCGGCCGCTGGAAAAAACATTGTTAAACACCGCGCTGATAATACCAAGGTAATCAATGCCACCATGGCTGAAAAAGGTTTTATCCTCCGCCGACAGATAAGACCGGATCAGCAGCGGCTTGAAATCGGCATAATCCAACTGGACCCTGCGTTCGCGGGCATAGCTGTGAAACGGTTCGCCATTGATATCGCGAACGATGGTCGGCAGCGGCGACTGATACTCCACCAAGGCTTCGGCATCAGGCAGCGTGCGAAGCAGCAACACCCAAAGCAACAACCAGGCCAGAAACACTACTCCAACAGCATAGGCTGCGCGGCGGTACCATTTGCGCTGCCAATACAGTTGCGCCTTTTCCCATAGACCACCGGCGCTGCGAGTCAGCTTGTAACTGATGTTTGTTGGTTCTACGTCTTCCATACACCGCTCTCTCTAGCGGATTTGTTCAACAGGTCCAGATTCTTGTCGGGGGGGTAAGTCGCTAATTTACAGTTGCGCGCCTAGCGCCCGTTGGCGGTGGATCTTGTGCTGGCCCGGCAAAGCATTGCGCGACAGCCATCCAGCGTTGGGCAACAGGGCCGTCCACCTGCAAGTGTGTGTCACCTATGTTGCGGCATTGCGTAACAACCTGGCAGAATTCAGTCGCCTGTCCCGATATCAGATCAACACCCTCGCCATATTCCCACACCGCTCCCGACGGCGCGATCAGACAGAGGCGCGGCATCGGCCCCGGCGGCTCTTCCTTGCGGTTCTTAAAGGTCCAGCCGAACGTGTTCACGCCCAAACGGACAATGTTGCCGATGCGATCACGGTCAATGCGGTGGACACCTAAGACATCGTACACCGCCTGCGCATGCGACCATGTTTCCATCAAACGAGCCGTGATCGAACTGATCGCACTCATATCCGGCCCGACCCATTTCAGGCGCGATTTAGGGTCAGTTGCGGCGAAGAGATCAGCCAGTCTCTCATATTCACCACGCCATGCCGACAGCAAATCCACACCGGACAGCCCATCAAGATAGCAGCTTTCCATAACATTAAACGATATCCCCCGCTCGCCGCCCATAAGTTGCGCAAGAAACGCGGAGAACTCTGCCTCTCCATCCAGCGACTTGCCCGCCGCGATGTTCCAGACATGGAGGTGACGCAGAATTTGATTGATTGTCCAGCCTTTGAACAGCGTCGGCGTTTCAAATTCGCTGTCGTTTATTGAACTAAGCAGCGCATAAAGCGCCTCGCATTCGTCAAGGAAATCATGAGCTTGCTGCATTTCGTGCGCTTTCAAAATTATATGATTTCACGCAGAGTTCGCAGAGGACGCAGAAAATTTAGGTCATTCGTATCT
>JANOTI010000028.1:0-2669 GCA_031416255.1 Sphingomonadales bacterium
TATTTGCGTACCGAACCTATCATCTAACGCACCATAAATTCACGCAGCAACCCGAAGACCCGGATTTGTCACTGTCAAAACCCTTCCCCACCAGCAGCGCGAGCCTGAGGCGCAAAGCCATCCGCGATTTGACGGGGCAGACTTTTTTCAAGCAACGCAAGGCGCAATTCGCTGTTGCGTGGCGCGGCGTTCAAGCAATGCTGGCAGGCGAAACCGGAGATGGAAGCCGCGATACCAGCGCCGGCCGTGCACTCAACCTGCAAAGCCGCAGCCGCATCGACGCGCCTGTAGCGAACATCGAAGGCGCCAAAACGACAGCACGGACAGTCGGGCGGTTTTTCGCCATTCAGTCTATCATTCTTGCCGTGTCCCTCGCCTTATGGGGATGGATGCCGTTTCTGTTGTGGATTGTCTCGCTGGCAACGACGTTTCAGCTGTTCCTGCGAATCCGCAACGTCGCTGAACATGCGTGCACCACCACGGGCAGCGACGATCCGTTCACGCATGCGCGTACGACCTATGCAGGCTGGATCGAACGCACCACCGTTGCGCCTTATTGGGTGAATTTCCACAGCGAACACCACCTGTTTATGGGAGTACCCTGCTACCATCTACCGCAGGCCCATGCGCTACTTGGCAAAAATGGCCATCATGCGCGGATGACGATTGAACCGGATTATTGGTCAGTCTTGCGCCGGGTTACAGCCAGCCAGCCCGCTTAAACCGGACGTATAAAGCCGCGCAAATGGTGAACATCACACCCAATATGATGTGATAGCCGTAACGCCATTCCTTCTCTGGCAGATATTCGAAATTCATCCCGTAAATTCCGGCAATCGCAGTTGGCACCGCCAAGATTGCAGCCCAAGCCGCCAACTGCCGCGTGGTTGCACCTTGGCGCTGCTGTTCCAACAAACCACTGGTTTCGATCACCGATGTCAGCGTCTCTCTTAGCACCGCGACCCGGTAAATAACGCGTCGGATATGGTCGAGCAGGTCCCGGAAATACGGATGTATATCAGCGTCAATCTGTGGCAGATGGAGGTTGAGGAACTGGCTCGTCAAATCCTCCATCGGCCCCAATATGCGCTGCAACCGGAACAGCTCGCGGCGCATCGTAAACAAGCGCGCCGTCTCTGTTCGGGTGAGGAAAGTATCGATCGCATCATCCTCCATACCAAGCACCTTTTCCTCCAGTGCATCAACAACGGGAAAATATCCATCGACGACGAAATCGAGGATAGCGTGGAGTACAAAATCAGGCCCGTTTTTCAACAGCCAAGGCGTCGCCTCCAATTGTGCACGAAGCGGTGTGTGCGCGCGATCAGAACCGTGGCGAACGGTGATGATGAACTGCCGCCCCACAAAGATCGCGGTATTGCCATATTCAATTTTGTCGCCCAGCAAATGTGCGGTGCGGGCAACAAGGAACAGATGATCGCCATACGGCTCCATCTTGGGCAAATGCCTCGGATCTAGCGCATCCTCAACTGCTAACGGGTGCAGCCCGAAATGTTCCTGTATCCGTTTTAACACGCCTTCATCGGGTTCGTGTAACCCGATCCAGATGAAATCTTCGGGCTTTTCTATGTGCGGGATCGGATTGGCGAGATCAAGATTGAGGAGCGTCTTTCCGTCCCGGTAAATTCTGGCGGCAATAACACTCATTTGGCATCCAATCGTTCGATGATGTGATTCACCTTTTCATGCAGTCGCAAAATTTCCAGCTCGGCGCGCAGATTGACTTCATAATCATGCGAGGCGGCAAGGCGGTCTTTGTTCGCTTGGCGGTTCTGGCTCATCATGATGATCGGCGCTTGGATAGCGGCGAGCGTGGACAGCATCAGGTTGAGGAAAATAAACGGATAAGGGTCAAAGGAAAACCCGAAGCGGCCAAGCACTTGCGAGTTCAAAATCATCCAACCGAACAGCACCACACCAAAAGCGATAATAAAGCCCCAGCTACCGCCAACCGCCGCGACATGATCCGACAGCCGTTCGCCAAAGGTTGAGTCGTCTTCATGGACGACGCCTATATCCTGGCTAATGGTTTCGCGTTTGTGGATGCGTTCCAGCACGCGGTGCTCGGTTGGCGACAGCGCATCGATGGTTTTGCCCAACAAGTCCATCGCCAGATCATCAACGGAACGCGGTGAGGTCATGCCAGTGCCTCTGCGATCAACCGACGGCTATTTTCAATGCCGTAAAGCGCGATGAAGCTGCCCATGCGCGGGCCTGCGCTGGAGCCTAGCAGCGTTTCGTACAGCGCCTTGAACCAATCGCGCAGGTTTTCAAAACCGGCTTCGTTGCCGATGGTGTAAACAAGCGTTTGGATGTCCTCTGCCGAGGTATCCGCCGGTACTGCTGCCAATTCGCCGCTTAAGCGTTCAAGCGCCGCAACTTCCAGCCCTTCGGGTTTGCGCCGTTGCAAAGTCGGCGCAATGAAGTCGCGGTTATAGGCAAGCGCCAGCGGCACCAGCTTGGCCAGATCCGGCTGCGCCTCTGGTCGCGCATCCTCAACATAATTGCCGAGATAGCCCCAAACTTGCTCCTCGGTCGCGTCTGCCCCCATCACGCCGACAAGATTCAGCATCAATCCAAAGGTAACAGGCGGTGTCCCTGTCGGAACCGGCGTCGGCTTTGCCCGGTGGACATGATGCACCGGATTT
>JANOTI010000029.1:0-2130 GCA_031416255.1 Sphingomonadales bacterium
CTTTTTCGATGCGGCGTTGTGGAATACGGTATCGACGCCCTTGAACAGTTCCTTCATCTCGGCATCGTCATCGCAGATATCTTTATGCGCAAAGGTGAAGTTGTTGTGCCCGGCAAACAGATCAACATTGCCGCGCTTTCCCGCCGACAAATCGTCCATACAAATCACATGCGCGCCAACCTCGGCCAATCCTTCGCACAGGTGCGAACCGACAAATCCGGCGCCGCCAGTAACGATAACTTTTCGTCCAGAGAGTGATTCAAGTGGGGATTGGGTCATAGGATTTCCTTTGGGAAAGGGAGAATATCGAATTGCACGCGCCTTTGCGGCAAGCAGGCGGCAAGGTCAACCGGCTTGCATGCGCCTGATTGCAGCTTAAATGGGCGGTATGACTGAAAAGCTAGAGACTAAAGGCAACGCCTCACTGCTTGTGCTGGATGCATCCTATACGCTTGAGATGATCCGCGAGCGCGGCATGGAAAATTCTGTCACCTGCCGCGATCTAGATGGATTTTTCCGCCATGTTTGGAGCGTGCATCCATTTGCGTCATTGCTGACAAGCGACGTTTGGTCGCCGCGTTTCGGCGCACCGGTTTGGCATGATCTGGGTAAGAGGCACACATTTATAGAGGGAAAAGTGGGGCGGTTTGGTTGGCTGTCTTTTCTGTTTCCACTGAACTTTCTCATTGGTCAGATCGGTCTGTTTTTCTCGCTTTGGGCGCTGATCCGCCGTGAAAATATAGGCGTCATCCGTGTCGGTGATCCGCTTTATCTGGGTTTGTACGGGCTGGCACTAAAAGCAGTCACTGGTGTGCCGATGCTGATCCGGATCAACGGCAATAATGACAAGGTCCGCGAAAATACTGGTCGCGCCTTATATCCGCGTTTCTTTCGTACTGCAGCAATCGAGAAAAAGGTAGAACGCTTTGTCCTGCCGCGTGCAGATATGATTGCGGCACCCAATCAGGACAATGTCGATTTTGCTGTGGCCGGGGGAGCGAACCCCGAACACACAACGATTTTCCGCTATGGCAATTTGCTGGCGTCCGAACATTTGATGCCTCCTTCCGAGCGCGGAACTGATGCGGAATTGTTCTTACGATTAGGAATAAGGCCTGGGCATTTCTTGCTGTGCATCGGGCGGCTAGAGCCAGTGAAATTTCCCGACGATGCCGTTTGTATTCTAGCAGCGGCAGTCAAAGCCGGACATGACATCAAGCTGTTTTTTGCTGGCGATGGCGATATGCGCGATGAATTGGAGGCTCTAGGAAAAGAATTGGGTGTGGGTTCACGCATTGTCTTTGGCGGCAATCAGAACCAGAAATCGCTTTCGCAACTTAACGCCCATACAGCATGCGTCATCTCGGCACTCACGGGTCGCGCCTTGTCAGAGGCGGCTTTGGGCGGTGCGCCTATTGCAGCCTATGATCTTGATTGGCAAAGTGATCTGGTGGAAACCGGAAAAACAGGAGAGTTAGTGCCGTTTCGCGATGTCGATACCTTTAGTAGCGCGGTCTGCCGTTTGCTAGCGGACCGCAATTACGCAAAAACAATGGGGCAGTGCGCAAGGGAACGGGCCCGCGAAATGCTCGATCCGGTTGCACTGGATGCCCATGAACGCGCCGAATATAGCAAGTTGATGGGTCGGTACACGTACCGCTAGTCAGCCAATCGCGCCAGCTCGCTCATAAAGCGCAAAATAGGCGTCGAGCATAGCGTCCGCACTATGGTGCAGGCGGACATGGACTGCTTGACGCAATCCCAATGCTTCGCGCTCATCGGGTGCCTGAATCAACCGAGCGGCTTCTACCCCCACCTTCACCGGATCGGGGTCGGACCATATCCAGTCGGCATGGCCTTTTTCATAGTCGGCAGTCGCCTGTAGCGCGATCACGGGAAGACCGGCGGCGGCCGCCTCCAATCCGGCGATCCCCGTGATCGGACCCACATTCATGCTAACATAAAGATCCATAACCGACGCTGCGACCCACGGCTTTACGGCGAGTCCCGGCAGATGCAGCCGATCGCCCAGCCCCAAACGTACAGCTTCATCGCTCACCGCATCGGTCATCGGCCCATCGCCTGCTATCAGAAAATGGACGTCTGGCCCCAATAGGCGAGTCGCCTCTG
>JANOTI010000030.1:0-10103 GCA_031416255.1 Sphingomonadales bacterium
GTGTTCCCGTTTAACCGCTTCCCCGGCGTTGATCCGGTGCTGTCACCTGAAATGAAGTCCACCGGCGAAGTCATGGGCATCGACCGCGATTTTGCGATGGCCTTTGCCAAGGCGCAATTGGGGGCAGGGATGATCCTGCCCGATTCCGGCAAGCTATTTGTGTCGGTCAAAGACAGCGACAAGCCGCAGATCGTGGACTCAATTCGTAATTTGCAGACGATGGGCTTTGCCGTCTGCGCAACCGGCGGCACAGCCGATTATCTGGCCGAACAGGGCATTGAAGTCGAACGCGTCAACAAAGTGGCGCAGGGCCGCCCGCACATTGTCGACAAGATTATCGACGGCGAAATCGCGTTGGTGTTTAACACCACAGAGGGCTGGCAGTCGTTGAAAGACAGCGAAGATATCCGCCGATCGGCGCTGGTGAACAAGGTCAGCTACTTCACCACCGCAAGCGCCTCGGTGGCTGCAACACAAGCGATTGCTGCGCTGCGGGAACGAAAACTTGAAGTTTCGCCGCTTCAGGACTATTATTAGGTCTACAGCACTCCCCGAAATGCTGAAATATGCAGGGTTGGTCCTCCAGCCCGGTGGATGGTTTTTACTACGAAGGACGTAAGTGTACGATGGCGAGTTTTGATAAAATGCCTATGCTGGCTGAGGGTTTTGAAAAGCTCGCAGGCGATCTGCGGCGGCTGCGTGAAGAGCGCCCGACCATCATCGACGCTATCGAAGAGGCGCGTGCGCACGGCGATCTTTCGGAAAATGCCGAATACCATGCTGCCAAAGAACGCCAAGGTCAGGTCGAGGCGACCATCGCCGATATCGAAGACAAAATCAGCCGCGCGCAGATTATTGATCCGACCACATTGTCGGGCGATAAAGTCGTTTTCGGCGCAACAGTTTCGTTGCTCGATGAAGACGACAAGCCGGTCAAATATCAGCTTGTCGGTGAAGCCGAAGCGGATGCGAAGCGCGGGATGATTTCATACCAGTCGCCGCTGGGTCGCGCTTTAATCGGACGTCTGGCGGAAGAAGAGGTTGAAGTGACTGTGCCTGCGGGTGACAAGTTCTACCTCGTCAAAAAAATCGAGTTTATTTGACCCGATTGCCGGAGGCCAGCCGTTGAACCGCCTGAACGTAGGACCGTTTGTTAAAGCGATTGCGGCGATTAACCTGCTGCTTGCGGTGCTGATGCTGATCCCCGCGATTTGGGAGCCGGTTATGATAGCAGGCGCGCTGTTTCCGGCGCGGTTCTTTGTCGATAGCGCGGCGTTTCAGGACGCAGGTTTCATGCTACCTGTGTGGCTGACGCCGATCAGCTCGGCTTTCCTCCACGGCGGGATACTGCACGTTGGCCTCAACATGATGATGCTCGCCATCATCGCCCCTAATCTGGAACGGGTTCTGGGGGAAAAGAACATTATCTTCTTATATGCCGTGGGCATTTTCGCGGCAGCCGCGGCTCAGGTTGCGGCGGATACCAGCTCGATGGTTCCAGTTGTTGGCGCAAGCGGCGCTATTTCGGCGCTGATTGCCGCGCATGTCACATTATTCCCGAGCGAACGGCCAAAGCCATTGGGGCCTATTCCGGGAAAATGGGCACATGCACTGAAACTGTTGCTTGGTTGGACTGTGCTAAACCTGATGCTCGGCATTGTAGGCCCCAGTATTGGGGTAACAATCGCGATTTGGGCGCATATTGGTGGCTTTGCTGCCGGGCAGTTGCTCACTTGGCCGTTGTTGCGCTTCAGATACCGGAACGCTTAAACGTCAGGCTCCAACAATTTGTGCAGATGCACAACCACGTACTTCATTTCGGCATCATCCACAGTACGCTGCGCTGAACTGCGCCATGCCTCCTCGGCCTCGGCAAAATCAGGGAAAATCCCGACAATATCGAGCTTTTCAAGTTCGCAGAAATCAAGCGTCTGTGGGTCTTTAACGCGACCGCCAAAGACCAGATGTAGTTTGGGTGATGCCATTTTATGCCCCGATACGAAGTTTAGTCACGCTTCCGCGCTTCGTTGGCGGCAGCTTTACTGGCGGCCTTTACAGCTTCACTGGCCTTGTTGACAAGGTCGCGAAACTGATCGCGCAACGAATCCTGATTAAGGCCTAGACTGTCGATCTTATCTTTGCCCGCAGATTTCGCCGCTTCGACAGCGCGCTTGGCCGTTTTGTTGAACTTTTTGCCAGCCTTGCCCAACACTTTCTGTTCACGCTTAGTCGTTGGGATGAGCAATGCAGCGATTGCACCGATGGCCAAACCGCCTGCCAATATGGCCAGCGGGTTTTTGTCGATGGTCTGGCTTGTGGTTTCGCTGGCCTTTTTGGCAATCGCCTTGGAGGATTCGACACTGCGTGAGGCTGCCGCTTTGCTTTTATCAACAGCAGCCGATGCGCTCCGCTTTGCAGTGGCGCTGGCCTCTTTTGCTGCGTTGGCTGCGGTTTTGATATTGTCGCCCAGCTTGCTCATGATATCCGGTCCTTCGACTGTTGCGCTTTATTACGCAGGTGGATGTACGCTTTAGAAATGGGTTTGCGTGCGACAAAAAGCAATATCGCGGCACCAGCCAACCCGATCAGCGGTGCATTATTTGCAAGGTTATGCTTCGCGCTTGCAGAAAGCGCTGCAAGCTGTTCACGTTTCCGTACTTTCCATCGCTGCATCAAATTGCGCGGATGAAGATCTTTTTTGGCTTGCGCCACATCGCCGGTCAACGCGAAGCGCATGTCGCGGCGCTTGCGATTAAGGGCCATAATGGCATCACGATTAGGATCAGACATCGCTGTCTTCCTCAATAAAGGTAAGATTTTGTGCGGTTTTACGAGCCATCATGGCGCACAGGACAGCAATGATGCTGAATATAACCACAACAATGATCGTTGCAGCCCCTGGCCCCCAATAACTTGTGAGGATAAGCAACAATCCCAGCACTAAGGCGATGGCAGATGCCGATACTGCCAACACAGCAATCAGCGCATAGACGCCGGCCTTGCGGACAACACCCCCGCTATAGGAAAGGCGCGCTTTAGCGTATTCCCACTCAGCCTCGGCAAGCGTGCGAACGTCGCTTACCAACGCTGCAATTTGTGCGCGCGGTGCTGGTGCGTCCTCCATTTCGGGCACAGGCGGGATGCTATCGGTGTTCATCATCCCGCCTTTAGGAAATCTGCGGCCTAACGGAAAGCCGGATTATCGTTTTATGCGTCGCGTCCCGAACGGATCACACGGGCAAGAACAAAGCCAATGGCTGCTGCGGCGCCAATGGCGACTGCAGGACTTTTGCGAATGAACTGACGGGCATCCTCGACCAATGCGTCGATGTCCTGGCCATCAACCTTGTCCGCAAAGCCGTCGACGGTGTCTGCCGCAGAGCGTGCGTAGTCGCCATATTGCTTACCGACTTTGTCATCGATGGTATCAGCGCTTTCACGGATGATTTTGCCGATGCCGCCCATTGCTTCGGCCGCGCGTTCTTTGCCGCGATTGGCTGCATCGCGCGCTTTACCGCCAGCTTGGTCTTTAAAGCTGTTGAATTCGTCTTTCATGGCATCCACTCCGTTGGCTTGGGTCTTGCCGGGATCGGCCTTGACCTTGGCCACACCATTTTTAGGTGATGCTGCCTTTGGCGCTGCAGGCTTTTTGGCTACAGTTGGCTTTTTAGGCGCGGTTTTTTTCGCTGCCGGTGTCTTTTCTACTGCCATTTCTATCCTCCTTTAAGGACCATTTCCGATGATATGGGACCATCTGGTGCCTTATTCAACTAAGACAGCAAAGATTTTGCAATCATGGTATTCGTATGAACACGTCCGGGGCAATTGCATTGGCATCATGATAAAGCTAAACGCGCCAAAATCCATATTGTTTCAGGAAAAAATGCCATGACCGCTATCGTCAATATCCATGCTCGTGAAATCCTTGACAGTCGCGGAAACCCGACGGTTGAAGTCGATGTGCTGTTGGAGGACGGAAGCTTTGGCCGCGCCGCAGTTCCTTCTGGCGCGTCAACCGGCGCGCATGAAGCTGTTGAAATGCGCGATGGCGACAAGGCGAGGTATATGGGCAAAGGCGTGCAGAAAGCCGTTGAGGCAGTTTGCAACGAGATTGCCCCTTTGCTTGCCGATTATGATGCCGAAGATCAGGAAGATATTGATGCGGTGATGATCGCGCTAGACGGGACCGAAAATAAGTCGCGACTGGGTGCCAATGCTATTTTGGGCGTTAGCTTAGCGGTGGCTAAGGCTGCGGCAGATGCGCGCGGCCTTCCGCTCTATCGATATGTCGGCGGCGTAAACGCAAAGGTTCTCCCGGTTCCGATGATGAACATCATCAACGGCGGCGAACATGCCGACAACCCGATCGATTTCCAAGAATTCATGGTGATGCCCGTTGGCGCGGATAGCCTGTCCGAAGCTGTGCGCTGGGGGTCCGAGATTTTTCACACCTTGAAAAAGGGCCTGCATGAAAAAGGTTTGGCAACTGCGGTTGGGGATGAAGGCGGCTTTGCGCCGAACCTGTCGTCCACACGAGCAGCGCTTGATTTCATTATGACGTCGATTGAAAAGGCCGGATTTAAGGCTGGTGAAGACGTCGTTCTGGCGCTGGATTGCGCCGCGACAGAGTTTTTCAAAAACGGCAAATACGAAATTTCTGGCGAAGGCTTGTCGCTCGATCCGCAGACGATGGCGCAATATCTGGCGGACTTGTGTGCTGATTACCCAATCAAATCGATCGAAGACGGCATGTCCGAAGATGATTTTGAAGGTTGGAAAGCCGTTACCGACATGATCGGCGATAAGGTTCAATTGGTCGGCGATGATCTGTTCGTTACCAATCCAAAGCGCCTAAAAATGGGCATCGAGACCGGACTGGCGAACTCGCTGTTGGTGAAGGTCAACCAGATTGGCACGCTTTCTGAGACGCTTGCTGCTGTGTCGATGGCACAACGCGCGTCTTACACCGCTGTTATGTCACACCGTTCGGGTGAAACCGAGGATACCACCATCGCCGACTTGGCGGTCGCAACAAATTGCGGGCAGATCAAAACCGGTTCGCTTGCACGCTCAGACCGGCTTGCGAAATACAACCAGCTGATCCGCATCGAGGAAGAACTCGGCGGCGCCGCAATTTATGCTGGACGCAGCATCTTTCGGTAAGCGCCGGGCGGTGCTATACCATCAAACATGGTTAGGTTCCCAAAGCGTAAGCGATCCAATAGCGAAGTGAAATCGACGCTAATAACGGCTGCCGCTCTGGTCGCATTGTTATTGATCGCTTCTTACGCGTTGCTCGGTCCGACAGGCGTGATTGCGTGGACTGATTATCGGCAGGCATTGAAAGAACGCAAAGTTGAATTGGCGTTGCTTGAAGAGGAACGCGATGCGCTGCGCAACAAGCAAAAACTTTTGAATCGCGATAACGTTGACCCTGATCTGGCCGGTGAACTGATGCGCAAAGAGCTAAATGTGGTTGCTCCTGACGAGATTGTTGTGCCTCTCAATAATGATGAATAGCTATGTCTTATGTGTTCAGCGCAAATTATGGCTTTCAACCGCTCCCGCGATTGATTAGGCGCTAATTCCGTAGCGTAATGGAAAATTCCTTTGAGAGGACCGCGTCTTGGCAAAATCGCCCGCGAAAAAAACTGGCATCACCGCCTCAGCATCTGGCGATGCTGTTGCAAACAGGGAACGACCGTTAACGCCCGTCCCTTATGCTGCAACACAAGAAGAATTGCTTCAGTTTTACCGAGATATGCTGTTGATCCGTCGTTTTGAGGAAAAAGCAGGGCAGCTCTACGGATTGGGCTTGATTGGCGGGTTTTGTCACCTTTACATCGGCCAAGAGGCGGTGGCGATTGGTCTGCAATCAGCGTTGACCCCAGGCAAAGACAGCGTGATTACCGGCTACCGCGACCATGGCCACATGCTGGCTTATGGCATTGATCCCAATATCATCATGGCGGAACTAACGGGACGCGCAGCAGGCATTTCGCGCGGTAAGGGCGGGTCGATGCACATGTTTTCGACCAGCCATAAGTTTTACGGCGGCCACGGTATTGTCGGTGCGCAAGTGTCGTTGGGCGCAGGGCTTGCCTTTGGACATAAATATTCGGGCGATGGCGGCATCTGCCTTGCCTATTTCGGTGACGGTGCATCGAACCAAGGACAGGTTTACGAAAGTTTCAACATGGCGGAACTGTGGAAGCTGCCGATCATCTTTGTTATTGAAAACAACCAATACGCTATGGGAACCAGCGTAAATCGCGCCTCTGCCGAGGACCAGCTTTACCGTCGCGGTGAATCATTCCGCATTCCCGGTATTCAAGTCGATGGAATGGATGTGCTTGCAGTACGCGGTGCGGCCGAAGTTGCGCTTGATTGGGTTCGCAGCGGCAAAGGGCCGGTATTGCTCGAAATGAAAACCTATCGCTATCGCGGACATTCGATGTCCGATCCGGCAAAATACCGCAGCCGAGACGAAGTCCAGGCTGTGCGCGAAAACTCCGATCCTATCGAAGGCGCCAAAGTAGATTTGTTGAAAATGGGCGTGACCGAAGATGCGTTTAAAATGATCGAAAAAGAAATTCGTGCCATTGTAAATGCGTCGGCCGAATTTGCCGAACAGGCGCCAGAACCCGATTTAGCCGAGCTCTATACTGACGTTCTGGTGGAGTCATACTGATGGCGGTCGAACTCAAAATGCCCGCGCTTTCTCCTACTATGGAGGAGGGAACATTAGCCAAATGGTTGGTCAAAGAAGGCGATACTGTAAAATCGGGCGATATTCTTGCCGAGATCGAAACCGACAAAGCCACAATGGAATTTGAAGCGGTCGATGATGGGGTTGTTACCTCCATCATGGTTGCCGATGGCACCGACAATGTGAAGGTTGGAACTGTTATTGCGTTGATCGCCGGAGAGGATGAAGACACTGCACCAGTTGCCGTTGCAAAACCCGCTCAACCCGTTGCTGTTGTAGAAGTTGCAAAGCCGGTTGCTGTCCAAAAAGCTGCACCTGTTCAATCCGTTCTTGTCGGAACCGAAACGGTCACCGTTACCCTGCGTGAAGCATTGCGCGATGCAATGGCAGAGGAAATGCGCGCTGACGATCGGGTCTTTGTGATGGGCGAAGAAGTCGCTGAATATCAGGGCGCGTATAAGGTTACGCAAGGTTTGCTCGAGGAATTCGGCCCACGCCGCGTTATCGATACGCCGATCACCGAATATGGCTTTGCCGGAATCGGTACAGGTGCCGCGATGGGCGGTTTGCGCCCTGTAATCGAGTTCATGACGTTCAACTTTGCCATGCAAGCAATTGACCACATCATTAACTCGGCGGCAAAGACCAATTACATGTCCGGCGGGCAGATGCGCTGCCCCATCGTTTTCCGCGGCCCCAACGGTGCGGCATCGCGCGTGGGCGCGCAGCATAGCCAAAACTATGCGCCGTGGTATGCAAGCGTCCCGGGTCTTATCGTGATTTGTCCTTATGATGCAGCGGATGCCAAAGGCTTGTTAAAGGCTGCGATCCGTTGCGAGGATCCGGTTGTCTTCCTTGAAAACGAATTGCTGTATGGGCGCAATTTTGAAGTGCCCAATGTCGATGACTATGTGCTGCCGATTGGTAAAGCGCGTGTCATGCGTGAGGGTAGTGACCTGACGATTGTCAGCTATTCTATTGGTGTCGGCTTAGCGCTTGAGGCCGCAGAGGCTCTTGCAGGCGAAGGCATTAGCGTCGAAGTCATCGACCTACGCACTTTGCGTCCACTCGACAAATCGACAGTGCTCGCGAGCCTGAAAAAGACTAACCGCCTTATCGTCGCCGAAGAAGGCTGGCCGGCCTGTTCCATAGGCAGCGAAATCGCAGCGATCTGTATGGAAGAAGGTTTCGACGATCTGGACGCCCCGGTGTTGCGCATAACAAATGAGGACGTGCCAATGCCTTACGCTGCCAATCTGGAGAGGCTGGCGTTAATTAGTGCGAATAAAATCATTGCCACCTGTCGTAAGGTTCTTGGCAATTAGAATTTACATATTCATAACTAACGTTTGAAAAGCGCCGAGGCCGGTAAACTACGGTAAATACGCTCGTCTGGTTTCGGATAACGAAATTGGTCCATAACGGTAGACGATAAAATCAATGGGTGTGGAGTATGTTACAGTAATATCGACATACGTTATACCGTTGATAACACCTCTGGTAACAGTAGGGTTTGATACCGTGCCACTCTTAATCCCGTAAAGACTTGAATTAACAGTGTCTCGGATTTGCTGATCGGTGATGGAGGTCGCTCCAATATATACCGTTGCAGAACGTGCTGCTTTATCCAAAGCATGCCTGATTCCAGAATTCGCAAGCAAAATTAATCCGAACTGTGCCATTCCGAAAAAAAGCATGATGACAAGCGGCATAGCCAAAGCGAATTCAATTGCAGCGGCGCCCTCTTGATTTCTTCGGTATTTCGATAAATACGTCATTGTATCCTCACAGATGCATCACCTTCTACACGAACGAGTCCGTTGTTGTCAGTAGTAAGAAAACCACCGTAATTTATAGCGGGCTCAAATCTTCCATTGACAACAACCTTCACAAACCGCGCTATCTGGTCGCTGTTATTTGGACATGTAGTTGTGAAAGAAGCCTGCACTACATTGTTGCACTCAAGCCAAAAGGTTAATGTAACGTCGGAAATTGGTACGTTGGCAGCAGCAGCAGCCTCCGAACGACTTATTGCGTAATCAGTTCTCACCCTTGAATAGGCCGTGATACGCTCGATTGCGCGAGCTGCCGCAGCCTCAACGCGCAGCTTTTCTGCAAAGCCCATTGATGAGTCTATCGCGCCGAGCATCAAAGCCATCCCAACCGGAAATATTAGCGCCAATTCTATGGTGCTTGTTCCTGAAGAGTCGCCCAGCGCTCGTTTAGTAAGACTAAATATTGACGAGAAAGCCATTTGGTTATCCTACCAGCCTTACTTGTGTGCCTACAAAGCTATCCGAGGCTGTGCCTACGGGGCAATTGTTGGTAATTGTGGTATTCCCTGTCATTACCACATTCCGTGACACGATTTGGAGACAATCAGTCCGAAACGTCGAGTTGCCGTTTAAAGTCACCGTCTGTGACGGCATATAAATTGCGCCCAAGAATGACCCACTAGCCCCCCCATTGAATATGTCATTGAACGTGGACGGTGCATCTCGGTCTTTGTAAAATAAAACACCTTTATAAATGCCGCTGGTCGGAGCTGCCATCTGAATATTCGCACCGCCATTAATATTGACTTGGCCGATTGCGATGCCGATCCCCGTCATAATTATCGTAACGCCGTTGGCAATGACAGACGATTGCGCGTTAGTGGTAAAATTTCCGCCCCTTATGTAGTAAGTTCCTGGATTCATCCTTAGCGAACCGCGAACCGTTATTCCGGTATAGCAACCCGGATTAAGTGTCACATTCTGGTTGTTGTTTACAGTAACCGATCCCCCGATGCATGGGTTGGGCAGGTCATTGGTCGGATCTGTCAATGCGGCAAACGGATCACGCTGCGGGATAGAATAGGGGACGAGAGTTGTGCCCGTCTGATAGTTAGTACTGGATGGTACGTTGCCGACAGCTGCTATTGGCGAAGCTCTAACAAACGTTGAACCAGCGGCAACGATGGCAGAACTGCTTGTCGCATTGCTGGCAACTCCACAACCCAGATTTACCGTCGAGTTTCCTGAAAATGTGACGCCTGTCGAGTTTGTGTCTTCTAACGAGATGACACAATAGTCACCGTTGTTCAAAACAGCTGCAACAGCTTCGACGCTTATCCTAGGAGGTGTCTGGAGAAACAAACTCGAGAACGGAAGAGCTTTGCTGTATGTCAGAATGACTTTGACCGCACGGTTGTTACCAGCATGCGGACCAGACGTTGGTGCATTTTGTACTGTTATGCCGACGCCTGGAAAACCGTCAAGTGTTTTGACCAGATCGCGATTGGCATTGGCACTTGCGCTTTCCGCTTGAGCTTTTGCAAATGCTCCATTTAAGGCTGCCGAATCCGCACTTCGTTGCAATTGCTGTTTCATCAGCGTCCACTGCACAGTGTCGG
>JANOTI010000031.1:0-2079 GCA_031416255.1 Sphingomonadales bacterium
ATTTCGCGCGCGGGGGCAGCTTCAATCAATGACGTGCGGCGGCGGCCAAGCTCGGTCTCCTCGGCATAGCCGGTGCGCAGTTTGGTCAAGTCTTTTTTCAATCGCGTGCGTTGCCGCGCGGGGCTTTCGATCAGCTTGACGAGATCTTCGCGTTCGATCTTCAGCTGGTCCAGCTCACGCCGCAGCTCCATTTCCTCCAGCCGCCGCAAAGACCGCAGACGCATATTAAGGATTGCCTCGGCCTGCCGGTCATTCAGGTCAAACTCGGCCATCATAATCGGCTTAGGCTCATCTTCGGTGCGGATAATCTCTATAATTCGGTCGAGGTTAAGATACGCGATGATGTAACCGCCCAACAGTTCCAGCCGCGCGTCAATCTTTTCCAAGCGGTGTTGCGAACGGCGGATGAGTACCTCGATCTGATGCGCCAACCATTCGCGCAGCACTTCGCCGATGCCCATCACTTTGGGCACGCGGTGTGCGTCAAGCACATTCATGTTGAGGCCAAAGCGCGTTTCCAAATCGGTCAGCCGATACAGCGCGTTCTTCAAATCTTCGGCGTCAACATTGCGACTTTTGGGAACCAGAACGATGCGAATTTCAGTGTCGCTTTCGTCGCGTACGTCATCAAGGATCGGCAGTTTTTTGTCGGCAATCAACTGTGCAATCTGCTCAATCAGCTTACCCTTTTGCACCTGATAGGGAATTTCGCTGATAACCAGCTGCCATGTACCATTAGGCAGCCGTTCGATACCGGCGTCGCGGTCTGCTGCATCCTTAGCTTCACTCGCATGAAAACGGGCGCGAATACGCATGGCTCCACGTCCAGTGGCATAGGCTGCGCTAATCGTTTCACGACTATCCACCAAAACGCCGCCTGTTGCGAAATCCGGTCCCTGGACAATCTGCATCACCTGTTCGTGCGTTGCCGAAGGTTCATCGATCAACAGCATCGCTGCATCAATAACCTCGGCGGCATTGTGCGATGGGATACTTGTCGCCATGCCAACGGCAATCCCGCTCGCACCGTTCGCCAGCAGATTGGGGAACAGCCCGGGCATAACCTCTGGCTCTTCATCTTCATTGTTATATGTCGGACGAAAATCAGTAGCGTTTTCATCAAGCCCGTTCATCAGCTCGATGGCAGTTTTGGTCAGCCGCGCCTCGGTATACCGATACGCCGCGGCATTATCGCCATCGATATTGCCAAAATTCCCCTGCCCATCGACCAACGGATAGCGTAACGAAAACGTCTGCGCCAAACGCACCATCGCGTCATAGACCGACTGATCGCCATGCGGGTGGTATTTGCCAATAACATCGCCAACAACGCGGGCGCATTTTTTATATCCCTGCGACGGATCAAGTTTCAGCTGACGCATCGCCCATAATAGACGTCGGTGAACCGGTTTTAACCCGTCGCGCAGGTCTGGCAACGACCGTGCGGTAATCGTGGACATCGCATAGATCAAATACCGTTCAGAAATCGCTGCGTCGAACGGCGCATTTACGATCTGGTCAAACGGATCTTCGGCAGGGTTATCGGTGTCAACTTTGTCAGCCATCCCCGCCCCGATAGCGACCAGCGGAGTCAGCGCAAAGCGCGGAATGCATCAATCCACAGATTTGTTATCACAGGCACATACTGCTAACGGCGCGTTCGACTCCAAAAGCCCCAGCAGAAAGCCTGATTATGATCGCCCGTTATTCCCGCCCCGACATGGTTGCTATTTGGGAGCCGGAGAACCGGTTCAAAATCTGGTTCGAAATTGAGGCGCATGCGACCGAAGCGCTGGCTGACCTGGGCGTTGTCCCCAAATCGGCGGCAGATGCTTTATGGGCGTGGTGGGCGACCAATCCCGTGATTGATGTCGCTGCGATTGACGCGATTGAAGCGGTGACTAAGCATGATGTGATCGCATTCCTGACCTGGGTGTCCGAACAAGTAGGCGATGAAGCGCGCTTTATGCACCAGGGGATGACATCGTCCGACGTTTTGGACACTTGCCTTGCAGTGCAGTTGGCTGAGGCATCCGACCTGTTGCTCGCCGATCTCGATGCATTGCTGGTGGCGATCAA
>JANOTI010000032.1:0-2716 GCA_031416255.1 Sphingomonadales bacterium
GCGCTGACCAATGCACGCATCATGGTGCATCAGCCATCGGGCGGCGCACGCGGCATGGCGTCGGACATCGAAATTCAGGCCAAAGAAATCCTGCGGATGCGTAAGCGTTTGAATGATCTGTACGCAAAATACACCGGCAAGCCTTTGAAAGAAATTGAGAAGGCAATGGACCGCGATACGTTTTTGGAAGCTGACGAAGCGAAAGCCTTTGGCATCGTCGATGATGTGTTCGACAAGCGTCCGGCGGCAGCTGAAAAGGAATAAGGGGCCTGCTGCGCATCGGCGATGTGTGGCAGCCCAAGTTTACCCTGCCGGTTTGGTAAGGTAATCGAGCGTCCTTAACGCACTTGCCAAAATATGGCTGCGCGATAGGATGAAAGATTGAAAGCGCGGGAAACGGCTCTCGCGCGCGGAAAACAGGACGTTTATGACGAAGTTGAGCGGCTCGGATACAAAGAGCACCCTTTATTGCTCTTTCTGCGGCAAATCGCAGCATGAGGTGCGCAAGCTGATTGCGGGCCCAACTGTCTTCATCTGCGACGAATGCGTTGACCTGTGCAACGACATCATCCGCGAAGAAACCAAAGGTGCTTTGGCGACGCGCAAGGACGGCGAAGTACCAAGCCCGCAAGAGATTTGCGACATCCTTGACGATTACGTCATCGGCCAGTTTAAGGCGAAACGGGTGCTCTCGGTCGCGGTCCACAACCACTATAAACGCTTGAATCACGCACAAAAAAGCAACGATGTGGAACTGGCAAAGTCGAACATCCTGCTCGTTGGCCCTACTGGTTGCGGCAAAACTCTGTTGGCGCAAACGCTGGCCAAAACCTTTGACGTGCCGTTTACGATGGCTGACGCTACGACGTTGACTGAGGCGGGTTACGTCGGGGAGGATGTCGAGAATATCATCCTGAAGCTGCTTCAAGCGTCGGATTATAACGTCGAACGTGCGCAGCGCGGCATCGTTTATATCGACGAAATCGACAAGATTAGTCGCAAGGCGGAAAATCCTTCGATCACTCGCGACGTGTCGGGTGAGGGCGTGCAGCAGGCTTTGCTTAAGCTGATGGAAGGCACGACGGCCTCTGTTCCTCCGCAAGGTGGGCGTAAACATCCGCAGCAGGAATTTTTGCAGGTTGATACCACGAACATCTTGTTCATCTGTGGCGGCGCGTTTGCTGGACTGGAACGGATTATCTCCAATCGGCTTGAAGGCAAATCGATGGGCTTTGGCGCCAATGTCGCTGATCCCGATGACCGCCGCACAGGCGAAATTTTGATGCAGTGCGAGCCTGAAGATTTGCTGAAATACGGTTTGATTCCTGAATTTGTGGGCCGTTTGCCGGTTACCGCGACACTGGAAGACCTGGATATCCCGGCGTTGGTCAAAATTCTATCCGAGCCAAAGAACGCTCTGGTGAAGCAATATCGCAAACTGTTCGAAATGGAAAATGTCGGCCTCAGCTTTACCGATGATGCCCTTGAGGCGGTTGCCAAAAAGGCGATTGCCCGCAAAACTGGTGCGCGCGGATTGCGCTCCATCCTAGAGGCAATTTTGCTAGACACTATGTTCGAACTGCCGAACATGGACGGTGTCAGTGAAATTGTGATCGACAAGGACGTGATTGATGGCCGCAAAGACCCGGTACGCGTGTTTGAGAACAAGCCCGCTAAGGAAGACGCCGCTTAACCCATGATAATGTTGCATTGCAGCAACAGGTCACGATAAAACGACGCAGTGACCCTTTGTCATTTTGTGTAAACTCCTAATATTGCGTTGCTTTTTAAGCAAGGCTGGTTTGTTTGTGACAGTAATATGACGCCATTGTCATTGATTTGCCACATAGGATGCGCAATGCTTTGCGTATCAAGGAGCAACCCATTTTCTGAGGTTGATTCGTTGTAACAATTTTCGAACTGGGGCCAGATGCCCCTGTCACATCATGGGGTGTAGAATGCAGATCCGTTATTATCTCGCGGCCGGAGTAGCCGCTCTTTCCATCGCCAGCGTCACTGCTGCGCCAGCTTTCGCTCAGGAAACCACTTCGTCGGTTCGCGGTTCAGTGGAAAGCGCTTCGGGCCCGATTTCGGGTGCTACTGTAACGGTAGTGCACGAACCTTCGGGCACAACTGCGACCAGCACAACCGGAGCAGATGGCGGTTTCTCGGCCAATGGTTTGCGCGTTGGTGGCCCCTACACGATTACCGTTGACGCGGGCGGCTTTGAACAGGCGCAAGTTACCGACCTTGAATTGCAAGCAGGAACGCCTTTCCGTTTGCCAGTCATGTTGCAAGAACAGCAGGGCATCATTGTTACTGCTGCATCGCTAGAAAGAGCGCGTGAAACCTCAACGGGTCCGATTACAACGCTTGGTCGTGAAGAAATCGAAGGCGTCGCCTCTATTAACCGCGACGTTCGTGACCTTGCCCGTCGCGATCCGTTTGCCACACTTGATCTGACCAACAGCCGCACGATTGAAATCGCAGGCCAAAATGGTCGTCTCAACCGCTTTTCGGTCGATGGCGTAGGCTTTGGCGATGACTTCGGTCTGAACAACGGTGGTTTGCCGACCAACCGTGGCCCTGTGCCCTATGACGCAATCGAGCAGGTCGCGATCAAGGTTGCGCCATACGACGTTGCCGAAGGTAACTTCCAAGGCGGCGCGATTAACGTTGTGCTTCGCTCGGGTGGTAACAAGTTCAGGGGTAGCGC
>JANOTI010000033.1:0-1763 GCA_031416255.1 Sphingomonadales bacterium
TTGGGCGGCGGGTTGGTTGCAGGATCGGCGACTTTGCTCGGTGGTGATCCCGGGATCGGGAAGTCTACATTGTTATTGCAAGCAGCAGCAAATCTGGCGCGGCGCGGGTTGGATGTGGCTTATATTTCTGGTGAAGAGGCGGTCGATCAGGTGCGTTTGCGCGCGCGGCGGCTGGGCCTTGGCGATGCGCCGGTGCAGCTGGCGGCGGCAACCTCTGTGCGCGATATTCTAACGACTTTGGGACAGGGGAAGCCGCCTGCGTTGGTGGTGATCGATTCGATCCAGACAATGCACAGCGACCAAATAGAAGGCGCGCCGGGCACTGTCAGCCAAGTGCGCGCGTCGGCACAAGAACTGATCCGCTTTGCCAAGGAACGCGGCACAGCGTTGATGCTCGTTGGCCATGTCACCAAAGATGGCAGCATCGCTGGCCCGCGCGTGCTTGAACATATGGTTGATACTGTGCTCGCGTTTGAGGGCGAACGCAGCCACCAATACCGCATCTTGCGCGCCAACAAAAACCGCTTTGGCGGCACTGACGAAATCGGCGTGTTTGCAATGGCAGAGGAGGGGCTGTGCGAAGTTGGCAACCCGTCTGCGCTGTTCTTAACTGACCGTGCCGAACAAGTGACTGGCGCGACGGTATTTCCAGCGCTTGAAGGCACAAGACCGGTACTCGTTGAAATTCAGGCGCTAACGGTGCGGCTCTCAAGCGGTGCGACACCGCGCCGTGCGGTCGTTGGCTGGGACAGCGGGCGGCTGGCGATGATTCTGGCTGTGTTAGAGGCGCGCTGCGGACTTAGCTTTTCGACCTGCGAAGTGTATCTTAATATAGCAGGCGGGTACCGGATATCCGATCCGGCGGCGGACATGGCGGTTGCGGCGGCTTTGGTATCGGCTTTGTCCGAACGGCCTTTGCCATCGGATATGGTGCTGTTTGGCGAAGTGTCTTTGTCTGGCGAGCTCCGGCCTGTGGCACATGGCGGGCTTCGGTTGAAGGAGGCAGCAAAGCTTGGTTTCAACCAAGCAATGGTCCCGCCTTCAGTCGCCGATGCCAAGGGTATTTCGACCAAGAGCTTTCGTACTCTCGCCAATCTCGTTGACCACATACTGGTCCGCGACTAATCAAGCGGCATGACCGCACTCGACATTATCGTTCTCTTTCTGATCGGCGCAGGTGCGATCTTTGGCTTTATGCGCGGCTTTGTGCAGGAGGCATTTTCGCTGATCGCATGGGTGCTCATCATCGCGGCTATCCGCATATTGCATGCACCCGTCGCAGACCTCTTGGCCGAACCCGTCGGGACCGAGCCAGGGGCAGCGGTGCTCGCTTTTCTCGCCATCATCATCGTGACCTATGCTTTGGGGCGCTTTATTGCCAAAAAACTGGGTGAGAAATCGCGCAAATCGGTTCTGGGGCCGGTGGACCGCGTGCTCGGTTTCGGCTTTGGCGCGGTCAAGGGATTGATCGGCGCAAGCCTGATCTTCCTATTCCTCGTCATGGCCTATGAAACAGCGTTTGGTGGCAAAGCCGAACGCCCCGATTGGATGACAGCGTCACGAACTTATCCTTTGCTCAACGCCAGCGGTGATGCCTTGTCCACAATTATCCGCGAACGGCAAGAAGGTGGCGACGAAAGCAAAGAGGCATTATGAGCAGCCCCCACGCGCATAAGCTTTACAGCCTTGAGATATTGCGGCTGGCGACATCCCTTCCACACAATGACACTCTCGAGGTACCCCAAGGCAGTGCGACCTGTCGT
>JANOTI010000034.1:0-5427 GCA_031416255.1 Sphingomonadales bacterium
TGTGTACCGAACGGCGGCGATTGTTCGCAAGATACGCGCGGTATTCAGGGATCAACGCATCGGCCATGTGGCGATGCTATCAGGCGGTGGGCGTCGGCTCAATCGCAACTATCTGCGGCAGGATCGCGTCGAGCAACGGGAAGCCATCAAGTGTCACCGAAATCTGGCCATCCACCCTGTGGACAAACCCAAGCGCACTCAACTTGTCCACAGCCCCAAAATCAATCATATCGCCGGATTCGATTGCAAAACGGTCGCTGAGCGCAGAGATATCCACACCCTCGCGTAGCCGCAATCCCATCAGCAATGCTTCCATCGCTTGCGTCGGCGTGTCCAACACATCCTCGATCTGCAGCCCGGAACCATGCCGCGACACTGCGTTCAAAAAATTCTCCGGCTTTTTATGCCGCGTTGTCGCCATGCCGCCGCGCCGACCGTGCGCACCGGGGCCGATGCCGATGTAATCCTGATAGCGCCAATAGGTCAGGTTGTGGCGGCTCTCTTGCCCGGGGGCTGCATGGTTGCTGATTTCATAGGCTGGCAGACCAGCCGCGCCCATTTGCGCCTGTGTTGCCGTGTAAAGATCAGCGGCGCTGTCATCATTGAGCGGCACCCATTGGTGCTTGGCAACGTCAGTGGCAAAGCGTGTGCCGGGTTCGATGGTTAGTTGATATAGGGACATATGCGTCGTGCCAAATCCGATGGCACGGGCGAGTTCGGCCTCCCATTGCGCCACCGTTTGATCGGGGCGGGCGTAGATCAGGTCAATGCTGACGCGGTTGAAATGGCGCTGTGCTGTGTCCAGCGCGGATAGGCTTTCGTCCACTTGGTGTGCGCGGCCTAGGAACTGTAGCGTCGCGTCGTCCAGCGCCTGAAGGCCCAACGACACACGATTGACGCCCGCTGCGGCCAAATCGGCAAAGTTTGCCGCCTCAACCGATGACGGATTGGCCTCTAGTGTGATTTCGATATCGGGTGCGAAACCCCAATGTCGCTCAGCCGCCGCGATCAAAGCCGCGGCGGTCGTAGGCGGCATCAGCGAGGGCGTGCCGCCACCGAAAAAGATCGAACCCAGCGGTCGCCCTGCGGTCAGCTGGGCCTCATGCGCGATGTCCGCCAGCAACGCATCCAGCCAGACCATCTGGTCCACATTATCGCGGACATGGCTGTTAAAGTCGCAATAGGGGCATTTGGAAACGCAAAACGGCCAGTGGATATAAAGGGCGAGGGGGTGGTGATCAGACATTGCTCGCCCCCCATAACCGCTAGCCCTGAGCCTGTCGAAGGGCGTTTTAAAGGGCAGCGTAAACCTCTGGACGTGCCTCGACAGGCTCAGCACTAACGGTTTTTCTAAAACACCGCCCTAACCAACTTAGCAAAAGCGTCCGCCCTATGGCTCATCGCATGCTTTTCTACAGGGTCCAGCTCGGCAAAACTTTGCGCATGCCCCAACGGAACAAACACCGGATCATAGCCAAAGCCCAATGTCCCACGCGGTGGCCAAGCCAGCGTGCCGTGCACGCGGCCCTCAAACACCTCCGCATGGCCATCGGGCCAAGCCAGTGCGAGCGTGCAGATGAAATACCCGCTGCGGTCCATTTCGGGGCCAAGTTCGGCAAGTTTGCCCTCGACTTTGCCCATCGCCATATACCAATCGCGCCCCGGGCCGCCTTCATATGTTTGTCGCTCTGCCCAATCGGCGGTGTAAACGCCTGGCGCGCCATTAAGCGCCGTCACGCATAGCCCGCTGTCATCGGCAAGCGCTGGCAAGCCAGAACCTTGCGCCGAGGCATGCGCCTTTAACAATGCGTTTTCGGCAAAGGTCGTGCCGGTCTCCTCCGGCTCTGGCAAGCCAAGGTCGCCCGCTGAGACTGGCTCTATGCCGAACGGCTCCAGCAAAGCCCGGATTTCACGCACTTTGCCAGCGTTGTGGCTGGCAATGACGAGCTTGCCGGGGAGGAGTTTTCTGTGTGTCACTTCACCGCATCGGCTTGCGCCGCAAAAATCCGGTCACAACCCATGCGCGACAGGCGGAGCAAGCGGAGTAACGCCTCTTCGTCATAGGTCGCACCTTCGGCGGTGGCTTGCACCTCGGCAATCTGCCCGCCTTCGATCAATACAAAATTGGCATCGGCATCGGCGCTGCTGTCCTCAATATAATCAAGGTCCAGCACCGGTGTGCCGTCGCAAATGCCGCAGCTAACCGCGGCAACACGGCCAATGATCGGGTCTTCCTTAACCTTGCCCTCTGCCATCAGCTTATTGACTGCCAGCCGCAACGCCACCCATGCGCCGGAAATCGCGGCTGTCCGCGTTCCGCCATCGGCTTGCAAGACATCGCAATCGAGCGTGATCTGATGCTCGCCCAGCTTTTTCATATCAACCACAGCGCGCAACGACCGGCCGATCAATCTCTGGATTTCTTGCGTTCGGCCCGATTGCTTGCCTTTGGCGGCTTCACGATTGCCGCGTGTGTGCGTGGCGCGGGGCAGCATTGAGTATTCCGCCGTCACCCAGCCTTCGCCTTTGCCGCGCAACCAAGGTGGCAGTCGGTCTTCGACACTGGCGGTCACCAGCACGCGGGTATCGCCAAAGCTGATCAGGCACGATCCCTCGGCATGTTTGGTGAAACCGGTTTCGATGGAAATGGCGCGCATTTCGTCTGGCGCACGACCTGAAGGACGCATGGAATAAACTCCTGAAAATGGGAGCCGTCGCCATAGCCACATGCAGTTGCTTTGCAAGGCCTGTTGCTTTGCAAGAGCGGCGCGCTAACAGTCAGCATTGTGAACACACCCATCACCGAACTGAATGACCGCACCCGATCTATTTTCAAGGTCGTGGTCGAAAGCTATCTGGAATCGGGCGCTCCCGTTGGATCGCGGACTTTGTCAAAAATTGGCGGGCTGAACCTGTCGCCTGCCTCGATCCGCAATGTGATGCAGGATTTGGAGGAGGCGGGGCTGCTCGCATCGCGGCATACCAGCGCGGGGCGGATGCCGACCGATCAAGGCTTGCGGCTGTTTGTCGATGGTATGATGCAAGCGGCAGAACCCACCGCCGAAGAACGCCGCGCCATCGAATCGCAGCTGGAGGGCAGTGGCCCGATTGAGGATGCTATCGCCGCCGCGACCTCGGCTTTGTCAGGGCTGTCCGCCTGTGCCGGCGTTGTGATGGTGGCAAAGCGCGAGGCGGTGCTGAAACAGTTCAGCTTCGCCCGGTTGTCGCCGACACAGGCACTGGCGATTATGGTTGGCGCCGATGGCTCTGTGGAAAACCGGCTGGTCGAAATTTCAGCGGCGGTCAGTGATAGCGCTTTGGTGGAGGCGAGCAATTATATCAGCGCGACACTTTCGGGGCTGACCCTGTCCGAAGCACTGGCGCGGATTGATGCCGAGATTCGCGGGCAGAAAGCGGCGCTGGATGCCGCGAGCGCGCAGCTGGTCCGTAAAGGGCTGGCTTTGTGGTCGCTCGATGGCAATGACCGGCCGGTGTTGATTGTGCGTGGCCAGTCGCATTTGTTGGATGATGCCGTGGCGGATGATTTGGAACGCGTGCGACAGTTGCTTGACGAGCTGGAAAATACACAGGAAATTGCGCGCCTGATCGACAATGCGCGTGAGGCGCAGGCGACGCGGATTTTCATTGGCGCGGAAAACAACCTGTTTTCCCTTTCGGGATCGTCGGTGATCGCCGCGCCCTATCGCGAGGCAGGCGGCAAGGTCGTTGGCGTTGTCGGTGTGATCGGCCCGACGCGGCTAAACTACGCGCGGATAGTACCGATGGTCGATTTCACAGCGCAGGCGCTTTCACGCTTGATGAAGTAATACTAATGTCACCCAAAGCACCAAAGACCCCAAAGGGGTCGGCTTTGGTTTGTAACATCAATTTTCAACTGTCTGGCGGAATGTGATTTTCCGCTATTGCGGAAGTGTTGTCGGCAAAGGCAAACTCCTTTGGGTTTTTGGTCCTTTGGGTGACATCCTTTAACGCCCCGCTTGATGAAAAACGAACAGCGCCTATATGCGCGTTCAACACAGATATTCGGGGCAGTTATGAACGACCAAGATAAAAACGACGCAGCGATTGACCAAGAACTGGACGGCGTTCCCGAGCATTTGATCGAGGACGAGGCGGACAGCGCGGCGGCGGAGCTGAATAAACTGGCAGCGGAGTTGGAATCGGCGCGGCAGGATATCCTGTATGCGCAGGCCGAGGTGCAGAATGTGCGCCGCCGGATGGAAAAAGAAGCGGTTGATGCGCGTAGCTATGCCGCGACCAACTTTGCCCGCGATATTCTGTCGGTGTCCGACAATCTGTCGCGCGCGCTGGACGCGATCCCTGCGGAATACCGCGACGATGAAAAGACCAAGCCTCTCGTCACCGGCCTGGAAGCCACCGGACGCGAGCTGGACAGCGTGTTTTCAAAACACGGCATCACCCGCATCGCCGCCATGGGCCTGCCGCTTGATCCCAATCAGCATCAGGCAATGGTCGAAATCCCCAGCGCCGATGCTGCACCTGGCACCATCATTGCCGAAATGCAGGCGGGCTATATGATCAAAGACCGCCTTTTGCGCCCTGCTATGGTCGGGGTTGCGAAGGCTTTGGATTAGGTTTTAGCCGATCATATCGTTGTGCAATCTGTACTGCGAGTTCATGCAGCCATTGTTCTGTTGCTCGCGGGTTAAACGCTTCAATTAAGGTGTGGCCTTTTTTGGCGTTACATGGCTTGCATGCCACAACGAGGTTGGTGATGCCGGAGTTTCCGCCCAACGCCTGTGGTTCAATGTGGTCGAGGGTCATCTCGATCGCCACGTCACTCGCCGATGCCACTTTGCAATAAAAGCATCTACCACCGTGCTTTTCGAGTGCGACCTTCAACGCCTTTGCTCCGCTGCGCGGTGCATCTGCTGTTCCAGCAACTTGATAAAGAATCGTTCCTTGGGCCGGCTGGACGGCGACTGCAATCACAGCCCGATATGGTAGCTCATGAGACCAGTGTCCGCATTGCGAGTAATCGATGTCTGACGAATCAATTTTAGTAATGGCATTCATTGTTCTTGAATGCCGTGTGTTACTCAAGATTTGGTAAATTCAATGCTCAGCTTAGGCTCGGAAATTAAAAAACTCACTCACCTTTACGAAACAAATCTCCGCCAGTCCGCACCGTGTGGAACACAAAAATGCCGGTCAGGATAAAGCCCATCACCACCGCAAAGACATCAAAGGGCGAGAACAGCTGCCCGGCGAATGGCCAATGTATCCATGTTACTGGCCCGAACGCATACATGCATATCGTAAGCACAATCAGCATGATCCGCACCTCGGTTGGGCCGCCACCGAAATAGGTCAGGTTCATAACGCCGAAGATTTTGGCCGAAATAAAGGTGTGGATCGACAGCAGCAGATAGCCGGTGAGGGCGA
>JANOTI010000035.1:0-7042 GCA_031416255.1 Sphingomonadales bacterium
GCTGAAACCATCCTCAGCTTTGCCGAGATCGGCATCATCCTGTTGCTCTTCCTCGTCGGGCTGGAATTGTCACCAAGCCGCTTGTGGCTGATGCGCAAGGACATCTTGCTTTTCGGCCCCTTGCAGGTCGCGCTTTGCGGGCTTGCGATGTACGCGATTATCTACACTACTATGCCGTTCAGCTGGCAGGCGGCCTTGGCCATCGCCCTGCCGCTTGGCCTATCATCGACCGCGCAGGTCTTACCCTTGCTGCAATCACGCGGGCGACTGAAAACCGATTATGGTGAGAAGAGCTTCTCGATCCTGTTGTTTCAGGACATTTCGATTGTCCCGCTAATCACAATCATCGCGGTACTCTCGCGCGCACCAACAGCCGAAGGTGCGCCCAGCGGCGGGATGCTGGCATTATATGCGTCGATCGCGGTTGTCGGGTTGGTGTTGGCAGGGCGCTATTTGCTTTCGCCATTGCTAAAGCTCGTGGGCCGCGTTTCAGAACGCGAACTGTTTATCGTCACCGGGCTGTTCGCTGTCTGCGCCAGCGCAGCGTTGATGCAGTCACTCGGCGTATCAGCGGCGCTTGGGGCGTTTGTTGCGGGCGTGATGCTCGCGGAATCGCCGTACCGGCACGAGCTGGAGGCGGATATCGACCCGTTCCGCTCGATCCTGCTGGGGTTATTTTTTCTTGCGGTCGGGATGATGCTTGATCTTGACGTCATAGCCGCGCAGCCGCTTTTGATTGTCGGTCTGGCTGCGGCTTTGGTGCTCGTCAAAACCGGGGTGATATTTGGCCTTGGTCGCATGTTTGGTCTTAACAATTCCGCTTCGATCATCATGGCTTTGTTGCTCAGCCAGGGCGGTGAATTTGGCTTTGTGCTGTTCGCAGCGGCGCAATCGGCATTATTGATCGAGCCAGAGGCAGCGAGTCTGTTCGGCGCAGTGGTGACGCTTTCAATGGCGACAACGCCGTTCCTGATGATCCTTGCAGGCAGGCTGGCCGACAACAGTCGGGCGTCCAACGTGGCGCTTGATGATCCCGAACTGGCCGAAAATTCCAGCGTCATCATTGTCGGTCATGGCCGGTTCGGGCAAAGCGTGGGGCAAATTATGCAGGCCGCCGGGCACAGCATCACGTTGATCGACCATAAGCCCGAGCAGATCGACACCAGCGACGAATTTGGACGTAAAGTGTTTTATGGCGATGGTACGCGGATTGATCTGTTGCGCCGTGCCGGTGCCGCGCAGGCGTGCGCCATATTGTTCTGCATCGACGACCGCGAACTGGATGCCGATGCGTTAATCCCGGTGCGCCAGACATTCCCGAAAACCAAGATTTTTGTCCGCGCTTATGACAGGCTGCAAGCTATGGCGTTGATGCCGGATGCCAGTTTGCACATTACCCGAGAGGTTTTTGAATCTTCGGTGACCATGGCACGGCTGGCATTGCTGGCTTTGGGTGTTGAGAAAGACAAGGCCGCCGAAGCCGTTGCCGAATTCCGCCGACGCGACCGGATACGGTTGAAAGAACAGTTCAAAAGCGGTGACATGCACGCAGGCGCGCAGCACAGCTTTGGCGGGGTGGATTCTGACGATCCTATATTGGATGAAGCTTAGGCAGGTGCTAAACTTGGCAGCTAAGTAACCTGTTGCATTAGCCCTTCCCCAAAGCCTGCTGCATCGTGGTAATGCCAGAGCATGTATCGCCCGTTTTCTGTCCGCCGCCTGCAAGCATCGTAAAGGCCACAAATCCTCCGACCACCGCAACGATAAAGGCTGCGCTTACCCAAGCCAAATATTTGTCGATGATTTTTTTGATCGGCGCGCCGAATTTCCAGAACAATATCCCAACCAGCATAAACTGAAACGCGCGGCTAAGAACGCTGGCCCAGACGAAATCGAACAGGTTCATGTGGATAAAGCCTGCGGTGAGCGTCAGCAGCTTAAACGGGATCGGCGTTGCACCTTTTATCAGGATAATTTCGGTGCCAAATTCGCGCAGATAACAGGCAGCGGCAGGGAAGCTTTCCCACAAACCCAGCGCTTTTAGCAACGATACGCCGATGGTTTCATATGCGAAATAACCAATCGCATAACCAAACAACCCACCCAGTACCGACGCCATTGTGCAGATAAAGCCAAAGCGCAAAGCCTTGTCAGGCCGCGCTAGGCACATCAGTCCCAGCAAAGGATGGGGAGGGATTGGGAAGAAGCTGCTTTCGACGAACGAGAAGAAAAACAGCCAACGTTCCGCATGCGGGTGCGCGGCTTTTTCGATCATCCAATTGTACAGGCGTGTTAGCATGAGCGCGGATTACTGCGCGTGCGCCAGATTGTCTAAGGGAAATGCGCCACTCGATTGTGAATGGCGGACTTCGGCTTACCCATTTCGCTTATTTCTTATCGATCTTGTCGATTGCACGTTCGGCGGAATCGCCGATTTTCTTTGCCGCATTGCCGACATTATCCGCCGCATTGGTAATCGCAGCGTCCTTTTTGGAAACCTCCGGATTGGCGAACAGGAAAAATCCTGCAACCACTAAGGCTACGACTAATAAAAGCAGGAAAATCCCGGTCATCCCGCCGCCTGATGTCGGTGCTGCGGCCATCATAGGGTCGTTGCGTTCGACGGTGCGTTCGATGACGTTGCCTGCGGGGTCTGTGCGTTCTGTGATACGTTCTTCAGTCATAATTGGCCTCCTTGCTGGCATAGGAAACCAGCGAGGTTAGCTTATGTTCCCTTGATACGCCGTAATCACCCGTTGTTGTGCGGGGCTGAACAACAGCGGTGTTTGCAACATGCTAGTAAACGTTGCTGCAATGCGCCGACACAGCCCCCTAGAACGCCGCGATGCCGGTGATCGCCCGGCCTAGTATCAGCGCATGCACATCGTGCGCGCCTTCATAGGTGTTGACGGTTTCAAGATTCACCATGTGGCGGATGACTTGATAGTCTTCGCTGATGCCGTTGCCGCCGTGCATGTCACGGGCGGCGCGGGCGATGTCGAGGGCTTTGCCGACATTGTTGCGTTTGACGATGGAGATCATGTCAGGCGCCAAGCGGCCTTCGTCCATTAACCGGCCGACGCGCAGCGATGCTTGCAGGCCAAGCGCGATGTCCGTCATCATGTCGGCGAGTTTTTTCTGGAACAATTGCGTCGCGGCGAGTGGCTTGCCGAACTGGTGCCGGTCCAGCCCATATTGGCGCGCGGCGTGCATGCAGAATTCAGCCGCCCCCAAGGCGCCCCAGCTGATGCCATAGCGCGCACGGTTTAGGCAGCCGAACGGACCTTTCAGGCCTTGCACTTCGGGCAGCAACGCGTCTTCGCTGACCTCGACATTGTCCATCATGATCATGCCGGTGGTGGAGGCGCGCAAGCTGAGCTTGCCTTCGATCTTTGGCGCGGACAGCCCCTTCATGCCTTTTTCAAGGACAAAGCCTTTGATGCCGCCGCCATGCGCTTCGGACTTTGCCCAGATGATAAAAACATCAGCGAACGGCGCGTTGGAGATCCAGGTTTTGCTGCCGTTCAGCACATAGCCGCCGTCTACTTTCTTGGCCGTCGTGCGCATTCCGGCAGGGTCGCTGCCTGCGTCAGGTTCGGTCAAGCCGAAGCAGCCGATCAGTGTGCCAGCGGCTAGACCGGGCAAAAATTTGCGGCGTTGTTCTTCGGTGCCGTAAGCATGGATCGGATACATCACGAGGCTGGATTGCACCGATGCCATCGAGCGATAGCCCGAATCCACACGTTCAATTTCGCGCGCGATCAGGCCGTATGCGACATAGCCAGCGCCCGCGCCGCCATAAGTTTCAGGAATGGTCGCGCCGAGTAAGCCAGCCTGTCCCATCAAAGGAAACAATTCGGGTGCGTCGATTTCGTCGCGGTACGCCTTAATGACGCGGGGTTGCAGCTCATCCTGCGCAAAGCCGTGCGCGGCATCGCGGATCATGCGTTCTTCTTGCGTAAGCTGATCGTCGAGAAAGAAGGGATCGGACCAATTAAAACGTGCCAATTCGGCCATGGGATTCTCCATTGGGTGTTGGATTATGTGCTAGACTTTTCCGGCATACGAAACAAGATTCAGAATATGCTGTAATGCTGAACTTGTTTCAGCACCCATTTCGCCGCAAGGACCCTAGGAGTGCCGATAATCGAACGATTATCAAACCTCGGCACCCCGTGCTTGACACGGGGTTAGGCTTTGGGCCGAGTGGGAACAGAAAAAAGCTAGGCCCCGTGTCAGGCACGGGGCGACGGCATGTTAGGGAGTAAAGTAGTGCTGAAAGAGGGTGTAACAGTGCTTTTGGAAGCCATGGGTTGTGCGAGTACAACAGGCGACCTCCCGGTCCACTCCCCCATCGACGGCAGCCAAATCGGCTCTGTCACAACCGCGACTCCCGCCGATGTTGACCTCGCATGTGCCAAAGCAAACGAAGCCTTCCTCGCATGGCGCACCGTCCCCGCCCCGCGCCGCGGCGAACTCGTCCGCCAACTCGGCAACGCACTGCGCACCCACAAAGCCGACCTCGCCCGCCTTGTCACCATCGAATGCGGCAAGCCGATATCGGAGGGCGAAGGCGAAGTGCAAGAGATGATCGATATCTGCGATTTCGCAGTCGGGCTGTCGCGGCAGCTCCACGGACTGACGATTGCCAGCGAACGCCCCGGCCACCGGATGATGGAACAATGGCATCCGCTGGGGCCGGTGTTGATCATCAGCGCGTTTAACTTTCCCGTCGCGGTTTGGGCGTGGAATGCGGCTTTGGGTTTGGTGTGCGGGAATAGCATTATTTGGAAGCCCTCGGAAAAAACGCCGCTGACCGCGCTTGCGGTGCGGGCGATATTGGACGGTGTGTTGCGTGATTTTGAGGGTGCGCCGGACGGCTTGTCACAAGTTGTGATTGGCGAGCGTGATACTGGTGCAGCTTTGGTTGCTGACAGCCGCATTGCGTTGGTGTCAGCGACTGGTAGCACCGCTATGGGCCGCGCAGTCGGGCAGGTGGCGGCGTCGCGCTTTGCCAAGACGATCCTTGAACTGGGCGGCAATAATGCGGCGATTGTCAGCGATAAGGCGGACCTCGATCTGGCATTACGCGGCGTTTTGTTTTCCGCCATCGGGACCAGCGGGCAGCGATGCACCTCGCTGAGGCGGCTTTTCGTGCATGATGCTATTTACGATAGCTTTATCGCCAAGTTAAAAACGGCGGCGGCGAGTATTCCGGTAGGCGATCCACTCGATACCGGCAATCTGGCTGGGCCTTTGATCGACGAAACTGCGTTTGCGCACATGCAGGCTGCGCTGGCTGAGGCGCGGGAATTGGCTGCAGCCATCAGTGGCGGCGAGCGGCTGGACCGACCCGGCGTGTATATAAGCCCCGCGATTGTCGAAATGCCGTCACATGGCGGGCCGTGTTTGCGCGAGACCTTTGCGCCAATCCTTTACGTGTTCCGCTACACCAATTTGCACGAAGCAATCGCGCTGCAAAACAGCGTGGGTGCAGGGCTCTCCTCGTCAATCTTCTCACTCGACCTGCGCGAGTGCGAACTTTTCCTGTCCGCATCGGGCAGCGACTGTGGCATTGCCAATGTCAACATCGGCACGTCGGGCGCAGAGATTGGTGGAGCCTTTGGCGGCGAGAAGGAAACCGGCGGTGGGCGTGAATCCGGCTCTGACAGCTGGAAAGCCTATATGCGCCGCGCGACCAATACGATCAATTACAGCGAGGATTTGCCACTGGCCCAAGGGGTGAAGTTTGATTTTTGATCGGACTGCCCAAGACTTTCAATACCTCATAACCTCCCGTTTGTCCTGAGGAGGTGCAGAGCCGAAGGCGTAGTGCCGTCTCGAAGGACAGAGGCGTGGCGCTATGGTGCTTCGAGACGGGCCTTCGCTGTGCTCTGTCCCTCCTCAGCACAAACGGAGGAGGGTTAAATCTCTGGAGAGAAATGCCTCAATCTCCCCAATTTCTACCTTTCCGCTGATGTATCCGTATGCACAGCGGTTGCTATTTTTCGGCCCGCTTCTAAGGTCCGGCGCATAATTATCGATAGGAAATGTGCACCGTGAAAGTCGCTGCTGACAAGCTTTTGCTCTTTGGTGCGACGGGCGATCTTGCCCAGCGCATGTTGTTGCCCTCGCTGTGTGCGCTGCATATGGATGGGTTGGTGGCCGAGGATTTGCGGATCGTCGGCACTGCGCGGTCACAGCATGATGACGATAGCTACCGCGCCTTTGCCCGCGTGGCGCTGGACACTTTCCTACCCGACGACCGCAAACACGCAATTGACGGGTTCCTCGAACGGCTAAGCTATCAACCGCTTGATGCGTCGAAGCCAGAGGGTTTTGATGCGCTGGCGGCGAAGGTTGGGCCGGTCGATGACGGGCTAGCGATTTTCCTGTCAACAGCGCCGTCTTTGTTTGAACCGACGATTGCGGGGCTATCGGCCAGCGGCCTTGCTGGCGACAAAAGCCGCATCGGTTTGGAAAAGCCATTGGGCACTGATCTGGAATCGAGCCGCCACATCAATGACGCGGTGGCGTCGGCGTTCCCCGAAGACCGGATTTTCCGCATCGATCATTATCTGGGCAAAGAAACGGTGCAAAATCTGCTGGCGTTGCGCTTTGCCAATATCTTGTTTGAGCCGTTGTGGAATTCCGCACATATCGACCATATCCAAATCACGGTGTCGGAAACGGTCGGCCTTGAAGGGCGCGTGAGTTTTTACGACGGGGCAGGCGCGCTGCGCGATATGGTGCAGAACCATATGCTGCAATTGTTGGCCTTAGTTGCGATGGAGCCGCCGTCGAGTTTTGATGCAACCGCTGTACGCGACGAAAAAGTCAAAGTGCTGCGCTGCCTACGCCCGATTGGAAATGGCGACAGCGTCACCGGGCAATACCGGTCAGGTGCGATCAATGGCGTCGCGGTTCCGGGCTATGACGATGAATTGGGCAAAGACAGCGACACCGAAACCTTTGTGGCGATCAAAGCGCACATCGACAATTGGCGCTGGAAAGGCGTGCCGTTTTATCTGCGTACGGGCAA
>JANOTI010000036.1:0-15713 GCA_031416255.1 Sphingomonadales bacterium
ATCGCCGATGCCAAAGGCGAGATTTTTGAAGGCCTGGTTACTGGCGGAATCGCAATCATCCCCGCCGATAGCCCGCATTATGCGCGGCTGCGGGCAAAAGCAGAAAAGCACGCCGATCATATCGTCTCTTTTGGATTTTCCGCCGATGCTGATGTGCGCTGTGTCAATCATGTCGGAGCCAATAACGGAGGTTCGTTAATCACTGCACAGCTTCCTGGCGGGATGCTGTGTTATGCCTTGTCACAGGCGGGCGACCATTGGATCGCCAATTCTTTGGCGGTGTTGGCAGCGGTTGAAGCAGTCGGAGCCGATCTGGCTGCAGCTGGCCTCGCCCTTGCAGAACTGGACGGCTTGAAAGGCCGAGGCGCGCGGCACACCATAGCCGTGCAATCTGGCGAAGCGTTGGTGATCGACGAAAGCTATAACGCCAATCCTGCGTCAATGGCCGCAACGATTACGGCATTGGGCCGTGTAAATGCTGATCGCCGCGTGGTGATTTTGGCCACGATGAAAGAGCTTGGGTCAAAATCCGCCGAATTCCACGCAGCGATAAAGGCGCATCTTGATGCGGCAGACGTCAGTTATGCACTTTTAGTCGGTGAAGAGATGGCTGCACTCGCTGAGGCGTTGGCACGCGACGTTGCATGGTCCGGTAAATTCACGCATTGCGCCAATGCAAAGGACGCTGTCGCAGTGGCACAGGATGTCATCCGGCCGGGTGACGCAGTCCTCATCAAAGGGTCCAATTCAATGGGCTTGTCCACTGTGGTCGATACACTTGTTGGCTCGGCAAAGGGGTAGGGAAAACGCATGCTTTTTTGGCTGGCAGACTATTTTGATTATGCAGGGATATTGAACCTGTTCCGCTATCTGACGTTCCGGGCAGGGGCGGCGGTTGGCACAGCGCTTGTCATCGGCATGGTCATCGGCCCCAAATTCATCAATATGCTGCGTTTGCGCCAAGGCAAAGGTCAACCGATCCGCGACGATGGCCCGCAAACGCACCTTGCCAAGGTTGGCACTCCGACAATGGGTGGATTGATGATCCTGACGGCTATTTCGGTTGCGATGCTGCTTTGGATGGATTTGAGCAACTTGTATCTATGGGCTTGTTTGACGGTGATGCTGGGTTTTGGCTTGGTTGGCTTTATGGACGATTATGACAAAGTCACAAAACGCAGCCATAAAGGTGTTTCAGGCAAAGTACGCTTGCTGCTTGAGTTTTTAATTGCGGGCGCTGCAGTAACGTTGATCGTATCGCAAACCGGCGGAAAATTATACCTGCCCTTCGTCAACGGCGCCGTTGCTGATCTAGGTTATTGGTACATTTTCTTTGGCGCATTTGTGATCGTTGCCTTTGGAAATTCAGTCAATTTGACGGATGGCTTGGATGGACTTGCGACGATGCCTGTCATCATCGCGTCGCTGGCTTTCATGATGATCGTCTATTTGGTCGGCAACGCCAAATATGCCGAGTATTTGGGATTGCCGTTTATTTCTGGCGCAGGTGACCTTGTTATCCTGTGCGGCGCGATTGTTGGCGCTGGCCTTGCCTTCCTCTGGTATAACGCGCCGCCTGCCGCGATCTTTATGGGTGATACGGGTAGCCTTGCACTTGGTGGCACATTGGGCGCCATCGCGGTTGTCGCGCACCACGAATTTGTTCTGGCAATTGTCGGCGGACTTTTTGTGGTCGAGGCTCTGTCGGTTATCATCCAAGTATTCTGGTTCAAACGGACGGGAAAGCGCGTGTTCCGCATGGCACCGATCCACCATCATTTCGAGCAATTGGGCTGGCCGGAATCGACCGTGGTAATCCGGTTCTGGATTATTGCGTTTGTGCTGGCACTGGCAGGATTGGCGACGCTGAAACTGCGATGATTGTATCCCCCGCCTTTGATGGAAAACATTACGCAGTGCTCGGCCTGGCAAGGTCGGGCATTGCCACTTTGCGGACATTGGTCGCAAGCGGCGCGCAGGTTACGGCGTGGGATAGTCGCGAAGAGGCGCGGTTGCTTGCGGGTGATGGCGTGACGCTGGCTGATCCGATGGAGATTGATCTGGCGGGTTTTGACGGCGTGGTAGTGTCACCCGGGGTTCCGCTGAACAGCCACGCGATTGTGCAAAAATGCCGCGATGCGGGTGTACCCGTGATCGGCGATATTGAGCTGTTCGCTATGGCGCGGGCTAGCCTGCCTGCGCATAAAGTTGTCGGAATTACCGGAACCAACGGCAAATCGACGACAACAGCGTTGCTCCATCATGTTCTGAAAGCCGCAGGTATTCCGACTTTGATGGGCGGCAATATTGGTTTGCCGATTCTGTCGCAGAAACCGCTACCCGCTGGTGGCGTCTATGTTTTGGAACTGTCGAGTTTCCAGATCGACCTGACCTACACACTCGATTGCGACGTGGCGATTTTGACCAATGTCACGCCAGACCATCTGGATCGCTACGACAGCTTTCTGGATTATGCCGCGTCCAAGGAGCGGCTGTTCCACATGCAGCATGCGGACAAGGTGTCGGTGATTGCTGTCGATGATGATCCCAGCCGGATGATCGCCAGCCGCGTCCATCACCGGTTGAAACGCGTCTCTGCCAAAGATATCGCTGACCAGTCGCTTTGGCCGTCTTTGCAAGGTCCGCATAATGCCCAGAATGCGGCGACAGTAATCGCAAGCTGTCAAGCCTTGGGGATGACGCAGGAGCAAATCGAGTTCGGCCTGCAAAGCTATCCCGGCCTTGCGCACCGGATGGAACGGATCGGCGAAGTGGGCGGCGTGCTGTATGTGAACGACAGCAAAGCGACCAATGCAACCTCAACTGCCCCGGCGCTTGCGGCTTATCCGGGCATCCACTGGATTTTGGGTGGGCTGGCAAAGACTAATGATCTTGACGCGTGTGTTCCGCATTACGGCAATGTCCGTGCGGCTTATACTTACGGTCAGGACGGACCAATGCTTGCCGGTATTTTGCGACCCGCTATTGCGGTGGTCGAAAGCGAAACGTTGGTGCAGTCGATAGCTAAGGCGCATAAAGCTGCGGTGTCGGGGGAGACCGTCATCCTGTCACCTGCCTGTGCGTCGCAAGACCAGTTTCGCGATTTTGAAGAGCGGGGCGATTGCTTTCGCGCTGCTGTATTGGCTTTGACGGAATAACGCCGCGATGCAGCCTGTGTCATCCGATCTGCTCCCGCAACCGAAACGTCCAATGTCCACGCGGCTGGGTCGCAGCGACCGTTCGCCGTTAAGCGTGTGGTTCTGGGAGCTGGACAGGGTTCTGTTGTCGCTGTTCATGGTGTTAATCGCTATCGGCCTGCTGGCTGTGGCGGCGGCATCCCCTGCAACGGCAAGACGGCTTTCGACCGCGGCGACCGAGTTAAATCCGCTCTATTTCTTTTACCGCCAGCTGGGCTGGTTGGTTGTGGCTTTGCCATTGATGTTCATCGTCTCCATGTATCCGCGTGAACAGGCGCGCCGGTTGGGGATAGCCGCATTCGGGTTGTTTTTGGTGCTGCTGATGCTTGTGCCTGTGCTGGGCAAAGAAGTGAACGGCGCACAGCGCTGGATCGGCTATGGCGCCGCGTCGTTACAGCCTTCGGAGTTTCTGAAACCCTTTTACGGGATCACGATGGCTTGGGTGCTGTCATGGCGGTTGAAAGATTCAACGCTGCCTGTGCGGGTTATTACAATGGGCGTTACCGGGCTGATCTGCGCATTGTTGATGATGCAACCCGATCTTGGCCAGACGATATTGTTCAGCGGGATCTGGTTTGCGCTAATGATGGTATCGGGCGTGCCAGCGTCGCGGCTGTGGGGATCGGCGATAGGTGCAGTCGGGGGGATCTTGCTTGCATATAATTTTTACCCTGTCGCGACGCAGCGGATCGACGCTTGGGTTTTTGGTACGCAAGGCATCACGCATGACAAGCTGGCGATGGCAACAATGACCGGCGGCGGCCTGACAGGCGTAGGCCCAGGCCTTGGCACCAAGAAATACAGCCTGCCAGAAGCGCACACCGATTATATCTTTTCCGTCATTGGCGAGGAATTCGGTCTGATCGCGTGTATGATTATCGCGATAGTTTTTTTCGCAATTCTCGCCCGCGTGGTGATCCGGATGTTGGATGAACAGGACCAGTTTACAATCCTTGCGTGCACGGCGCTGGTTGCCCAGTTTTGTGGGCAGGCGATGATTAACATGGCGGTTAATCTAGGGATTTTCCCGTCAAAGGGCATGACATTGCCGTTTATCAGCTATGGCGGATCATCATTGATCGCGCTGGCCATTTGTTGTGGGCTAATACTGGCGCTCACCCGCCGGAACCCATACCTTGACCAGACGCCCTATATCGTAAAAGGCAGAGTATGACGATTTCCAGAAATTTCGTGCTCGCAGCAGGCGGCACCGGCGGGCATGTTATCCCTGCGTTCGCGCTAGCGACCGAGCTGATGCAACGCGGACATCAAGTTGCGTTAGTTACCGATGATCGCGGCATGAAGATTCCCGGCTGCCCCGAAAAGCTCACCCGTCATGCTTTGCCTGCGGGGCGCGGTGGCGGTGGTCCGCGTGGCTGGATAAATGCAGCGCGTAACATCGCCCGCGGCAGAGGCATGGCGCGCGAGTTGAACCGCCATTTCGACCCCAGTTGCGTGGTAGGATTTGGCGGCTATCCAGCTTTACCCACTTTGCTTGCAGCATTTGCCGATAAAATCCCGACCGTCATACACGAACAAAATGCTGTTCTGGGCCGCGTAAACCGGTTTGTCACGCCAAAGGTCAACGCCATCGCGACTGCCTATCCCGATGTGATGCGGGTAGCAAAAGGGCAAGTGCAAAAGGTGCATCTTGTTGGCAATCCAGTGCGCGAGGAGGTTAATGCTTTGCGCGACGAAACCTATCCGCCGCTGAGCGAAAACGGAATTTTCCGTGTGCTTGTGACGGGCGGCAGCCAGGGCGCATCGATATTGTCCGAAGTCGTTCCCGGTGGTTTGGCGCAGTTGCCGTTGAATCTGCGCCGCCGGTTGCAAGTGACGCAACAATGCCGCGCCGATGATTTAGAGATGGTCCGCAAAATCTATGCAGAGCATCAAATTCCGGCTGAATTGGCGACCTATTTGGAGGATTTTCCTGAACGGCTCGGTTGGGCGCATTTGGTGATCGGACGGGCAGGGGCTTCGACCATTGCTGAGCTAACCACAGCGGGACGGCCTGCAATCCTGATTCCCTTGCCAACAGCAATGGACAACCATCAAGCGTTTAATGTGAAAGAAATGGTCGCATCAGGTGGCGCACGCGCCATCGCCCAGCATCAATTCACCTCCAAGGAATTGGCAAAGCAAATTCAGAAAATGGCGTTGCTGCCGGGGGCCTTGGAAAATGCCGCAAAAGCTGCGCGCAGTTGCGGTCGCCCGGCTGCGGTTCGGGATTTGGCGGATCTGGTGGAATCCTTTGGCCGTGCACCGTTGATGCACACGATTAAGCCACAGACACAGAAAAATACAGGGTTCGGCGGCGCACAGCCTGCCATGGCAAAGGATATGAGCGCATGAAAGGCGTCGGAACCGACATTGGGACGATCCATTTCGTCGGCATCGGCGGCATCGGCATGTCCGGCATAGCCGAGGTGATGCACAATCTGGGCTATGCGGTGCAAGGGTCTGATATTGCCGAGGGCTATGTGGTCGAAGGCCTGCGCAAGCGCGGCATTAAGGTCATGATTGGCCATGCAGCGGAAAATCTTGGTGACGCTGCGGTGATTGTGACATCAACTGCCGTAAAGCGCGGAAACCCTGAAGTTGAAGCGGCACTCGAACGGCGCATCCCGTTGGTTCGCCGTGCCGAAATGCTCGCAGAACTGATGCGGTTGAAATATACCGTTGCGGTTGCTGGCACGCACGGCAAGACCACGACGACCTCACTGATCGCAGCGATGCTCGATGCAGGCGGGCTTGACCCGACCGTCATCAATGGCGGCATCATTAACAATTACGGTTCAAACGCGCGCCTAGGCGACAGTGACTGGATGGTCGTTGAAGCTGATGAAAGCGATGGCAGTTTCTTAAGGTTGGATGGCACCATTGCGGTCGTGACCAACATCGACCCTGAACATCTTGATTATTATGGCGATTTCGACAAAGCCAAAGCGGCTTATATCGAATTCATCGAAAACGTGCCGTTTTATGGCGTGGCGATCCTATGCCTCGACCATCCCGAAGTGCAGGCAATCATCCCGCGCATTCGTGACCGCCGTATCCTGACATACGGGTTCTCTGCGCAAGCGGATGTCCGTGCCGACAATGTGCGGCACGAATTGGGCGGCAATACGTTTGACGTTGTGATCCGCGCACGTGATGGCAGCAAGCGCGAGATTGCGGATGTGTTCTTGCCGATGTCGGGACGCCATAATGTGCAGAACGCGCTGGCGGCGATTGCAGTAGGCATAGAGCGCGGCATGAGTGACATGCAAGTACAGGCAGGTTTCGCCAAATTTGGCGGTGTCAAACGGCGCTTTTCCAATGTTGGCACTGTCGGTGGCGTCACGATTATTGATGATTACGCGCATCATCCGGTCGAAATTCGTGCGGTTTTGTCCGCCGCTCGCGAAGGTGCTGCGGGCCGCGTGATCGCTGTTTGCCAACCGCACCGTTATACCCGGCTCGAAAACCTGATGGAGGATTTTGCCACAGCCTTTAACGATGCTGATGTCGTTTATGTCTCGCCAGTTTATGCAGCGGGTGAAAGCCCGATTGATGGCGTCAGCAGCGCGGAATTGGTTGGCAAAATAAAGCGGCGCGGACATCACAGCGCGGCGGAAATTGAAAGCGCAGAGGCGCTGGCCAAGGAATTGGCGGCTACCACTCGCGAGGGTGATCTGGTTGTGTGTCTGGGTGCTGGTGATATTACCAAATGGGCCGCAGGTCTTGCCGATGCGATTGCGGCGGCAAAGGGATGAGCGTTGCCGAACTGCCCCAAGTTTTGGGCAAACTAACCCCTAACGCGCCGCTGGCCCCTTTGGTCTGGTTCAAATCGGGCGGCACAGCGGAATATCTGTTTGAACCCAAAGACATTGCCGATTTACAGGAATTTTTGCGCAACCTTGATGCCGCCACTCCGGTCATGGCGCTGGGTCTCGGCTCCAACCTGATCGTCCGTGATGGCGGCTTCCCCGGAGTGGTCATCCGCCTTGGCAAACCCTTTGCCAAGGTAAACGCAGTTGAAGACACTGTCCTTGATTGCGGTGGCGGCGCGTCGGGTATCCTTGTGTCGTCCACCGCGCGCGATGCGGCGATTGCCGGCATGGAATTTCTGCGCTCTATCCCCGGCACAGTCGGCGGCTTTGTGCGCATGAACGGTGGCGCTTATGGTGGCGAAGTGAAGGACATACTGGTCGATTGCGATGTCATCTTGCGCAACGGCGATCTGATGACGCTCTCTGCGGCTGATCTGCACTACAGCTATCGCCACAGCGAGCTGCCCGATGGCGCGATTGTCGTTGGTGCCCGTTTTCAAGGGAAGCCCGGCGACCCTGATACAATACAAACCGAGATGGACCGTATTTCTGCTTCGCGTGAAGCGTCGCAACCTTTGCGGTCCAAAACCGGTGGATCGACATTCAAAAACCCCGATGGCCATAAAGCGTGGCAGCTGGTCGATGAGGCTGGGTGTCGCGGCTTGACAATAGGCGGCGCGCAGGTTTCGGAAAAGCACACCAATTTTATGATCAATACCGGCGATGCAACCAGTGCCGATATCGAAGCGCTGGGCGAAGAAGTCCGCGCTCGAGTGAAAGCGAAATCGGGCATTGATTTGCATTGGGAGATACAACGCGTAGGCATTCACGCCGGAGCGCCCAGCAATGAACGCGTAGGGGGTGCGACATGAGCGAGCCAATCCACGTAGCCGTCCTGATGGGCGGGTGGTCCAACGAACGCCCCGTGTCGTTGATGAGCGGTAATGGCGTCGCCGACGCGCTTGAGGGGCAGGGCTATAAAGTCAGCCGCGTCGATATGGACCGTAATGTCGCGCAAGTGCTCGCTGCTCTGCGCCCCGATGTGGTGTTTAATGCGCTCCACGGCGTTCCCGGAGAAGACGGCAGCGTGCAGGGCATGCTTGACCTGATGGGCATTAAATACACGCACAGCGGGATGGTGACCTCAGTGATCGCCATCGACAAAGAACTGACCAAGCAATGCCTCGTGCCTGGCGGTGTTCCGATGCCAAAAGGGACCATTGTTGACAGCGAGAGCCTGTATGCGGGTGACCCGCTGCCGCGACCTTATGTGTTGAAGCCAGTCAACGAAGGCAGCTCGGTCGGCGTCGCTATCGTGAAGGCGGACAGCAATTACGGCAATCCGATTTCGCGCGATGCAACAGGGCCTTGGCAGGAATTTGCCAGCTTGCTTGCCGAACCCTTTATCAAAGGCCGCGAGTTGACGGTTGCGGTGCTGGGCGGAAAATCTTTGTGCGTGACTGAATTGAAACCGAAAAGCGGCTTTTACGATTTCGATGCCAAATATACGGATGGCCTGACCGAACATATCTGTCCTGCTGATATTCCCAAGGATATTGAGGATTATATGTTGGAACTGGCGCAGCGCGCGCATGAACTGCTCGGTTGCAAAGGCGCATCGCGCACTGATTTCCGCTGGGATGATGAGCTTGGCCGTGATGGGGTGTTTGTGCTGGAAACCAATACCCAACCGGGGATGACTCTATTGAGTCTTGTGCCCGAACAGGCAAAGCATATCGGTATTAGCTATGCTCAGCTGGTGGACATGCTGGTAAAGGAAGCGCTGCTATGACGGGGAAAACAGCATGAGCGGGACAGTTGTACGCCGAGACCGCAAAGCGCCTCAGCGCGCTCGCAAAAGCAATGCGCGCAAGCAGGTTCGGCAAACAGGCTGGTTTGACCGGCTGTTGCAATCGCTGCCGTTTACACAAGCAGAGGTGCAACGCTTTCTGACGTGGACGATTTTGGGCGTTTTGTTCGTTGTTGCTCTTGTGGTCGCCAATTGGTTCGGTGTTCCGCAGATGGCCTATCGCCAATATGGCGAGTTGACCGCAAAGGCCGGCTTTACTGTAGAAGACATCCAAATCGTCGGCACGCGCCGCGTCGATCAGATGAAAGTCTATGACATCATACTTGAACGCGCCAATGGGCCGATCTTGCTTGTTGATATCGATGCGATCCGAAAAGATCTGGGCAATTATGGTTGGATCAAGGACGTCCGCATTTCGCGTCAACTGCCAAGCAAGCTGTACGTCGAAATTATTGAGCGCAAACCGGTCGCGGTTTGGCAGCACAATGACCAATTCAAACTCCTGGATGATGAAGGCAAAGTGCTCGACCGCATCACTGACTCTCAAATCGGGAATTTGCCAATTGTAAAAGGTGCAAATGCCAATCTGCAGTTAATCGCATTGGCTGAGCTGCTCGATAAAGCCCAATCTTTGAAACCCCAAATTGCGGGCGCGACATGGGTGGGTAACCGCCGTTGGGATCTGCGTTTTCGTTCGGGCGAGACACTGGCTTTGCCAGAGGGCGATGCGTTGGCGGCACAGGCGTTGGTGAACTTCACGCGCATGGACGGCATCCACCGGTTGCTGGAACGCAACATCATCCATTTCGATCTGCGTGATCCTGATCGCATGTATATGCGTGAGGTGCCGAAACAAAAGCCCGTTGAACCCAAAACCGAAACCGAAACCGCCCCAATAAAATCCGGTACGGCAGAGGGTGCCGCCTAATGGTTGCAAAGTTCGAGAAGATTATCTCGGCGCTGGATATCGGGTCATCAAAGGTTTCCGCGTTGATTGCCGGGGTCACTGATGATGGGACGCTAACGATCTTGGGAAGCGGCCAGCGCGAGAGCAAAGGCGTTATCCGGGGCTGCGTAACCGATATTCAGCAAGCTGAGCTGTCGGCACGTCAGGCTGTTGAACAGGCGGAAAGGATCGCCGGTACCAATATTGAACGGGTATTGCTGGCGATATCTGCAGGCGGTTTGGACAGTGAGCTGGCACCTGCTGAAATTGACTTGGGCGGGGATCGCATCGAACAGGTCGATATCGACGATCTGTTGATGGCGGGCCGTGCCAATGTTGATATGCGCGGCAAAACGCCTTTGCATATCAGTCCCACGCTTTACTCGATTGACGGGGTTGGTGGCGTGGCCAGTCCGTTGGGGCTGTATGCTGACCGGTTGGGTGTCGATATTCATGTTGTGCTTGCCGAGCCTGCACCCGTCCGCAATCTTGATATGACCGCACGAGCCGCGCATCTGGGTGTCGAGGCAGTTGTTGCGTCCCCTGTTGCCGCTGGACTTGCTTGCCTGACTTCAGAAGAACGCGAGCTGGGCGTTGCGTTGGTCGAAATGGGTGCAGCGGTGACGAACGTGTCCGTTTTTGTTGGCGGAATGCTGGTCGGGTTGAAAACGCTTAATCAGGGTGCTGCCGATATTTCGGACGAGATCGCCGCGACCTTTGGGCTGCGCCGCGCCGAGGCCGAACGGTTGAAATGCCGTGACGGATCCGCACAATCCAACCCGCGCGACCATCAAGACATACTTGATGTGGCGGATAGCGGAGAGAATGGTGGGCAGGAACGGCCCAAGATCACCCGTGCACAGCTCAATGCGGTAATTTGCCAGCGTGTCGATCCTATCGTTGCTGACATTGGCAAAGCGTTAAAGGATTTGGGCTTTTCTGCGCCTGGAAAGCACCATGTCGTCCTGACGGGCGGTGGGGCAGAGCTGAAGGGGCTTGCCGATCACATGCAATCTGCATTGGGTCGCACGGTGCGTATCGGACGCCCAAACGGACTGTTGGGTTTACCCGAAGCGCATAGCGGCCCAGCGTTTTCTACGCTGGCCGGGTTGATACTTTATGCACAGTCAAACCCGATCGATTTGAAGGTCGGATTAGGAGGCGATGACTCCCGATCCTCCGGCTCTAAACTCAGTGTAATTGCGCGAATTTTACAAATAATCCGGGAAAATTACTAGACGGATTGTCCGGCATTGCGCACGAACTGCCTGTGGGTAACTTTTGGTCGTTTTGTGGATAAAAATATGCAAAAGAGTGTCCAGCCTATTAACAGTCACCCAGTGGTGAGGGAGCAGTAAAGACATGAGCATCAATATTGGACCACCGGTCGTTGATGAACTGAAGCCAAAGATTGCTGTGATCGGCGTTGGTGGTGCAGGCGGAAATGCCATCGCCAATATGATTAACGCACGCGTCGAGGGTGTCGATTTCATCGTCGCTAATACCGATGCTCAGGCGTTGAATTCATCACCTGCCGAATTCCGTATTCAACTTGGCCCCGATATTACACAGGGTCTTGGTGCCGGGTCGCGGCCCGAGGTCGGTCGCGCTGCTGCCGAGGAAACTTTGGAGCTGGTGAAACAGGCTTTAAGCGGCGCTCACATGTGCTTCATCGCGGCTGGCATGGGCGGCGGCACGGGAACGGGCGCTGCACCGGTTATTGCGCGCGCTGCGCGCGAAATGAACATTTTGACTGTTGGTGTTGTGACGAAGCCTTTCCTGTTCGAAGGGCAGCGGCGGATGCGGTCGTGCGAGGCCGGAATTGCCGAACTGCAAGAGCATGTCGATACGCTGATCGTGATACCAAACCAAAATCTGTTTTTGGTCGCAAACCCGAACACGACATTTAAAGAAGCGTTCCTGCTTGCTGATGAAGTGCTGCAACAGGGCGTTCGCGGGATTACTGATCTGATGGTCATGCCCGGCCTTATCAACCTCGATTTTGCCGATGTCCGTTCGGTGATGCACGAAATGGGCAAAGCTATGATGGGCACAGGCGAAGCCGAGGGCGACGGTCGTGCGCTTGAAGCTGCTGAACGTGCAATAGCCAACCCGTTGCTTGACGGCGTGTCGATGAAGGGTGCAAAAGGCGTAATCATTTCGATCACGGGCGGTGAAGACATGCGCCTGATGGAAGTTGATGAAGCCGCCAACCACATCCGTGAATTGGTTGACCCTGATGCTAACATTATCTGGGGTTCAGCGTTTAACGATAATCTGAATGGCAAAATCCGCGTTTCTGTTGTCGCCACGGGCATCGATCAGGACGGTTCGTCATCGGCGCAGCCTGCGCGGTCCTTTACCTTCGACCAGGTGTCGCGTCCTTCGCCGGTGCTGACTCCTGAGCCTATGATTGAACCAGAAGCTCAAGCCGAAGCTGAAGTTGAAACCGCAGACGCGGTGGATGCCTCGGCTGGTTATGGTGCTGTCGGCGATGCCGACCATGCCCTTATCCTTGGCGAGGCGGAGGCTGAAGACGCCGAGGCTGGCGATGATGATTTGCTCGAGCTGGGCGAAGCGCATGTCGCCGACGTTGATTACGCTGCAGCCGAAAATGCGGCTACACAAGCCTATGCCGCGTCGCGCGCTGATGAGGACACGTCTGACCTTCCACAGGAACCGTCGTCACCCGCTCCGCGTATTTCGACCAGCGGTGGTACTTTGTTTGAACGCATGACGAACCTGTCTCGGGGGCTGTCGCGCGATGAAGAGGATGACGACAATGATGGTTCGTCAACGGGCATAAACATCCCGCGTTTCCTCGACAGGCAAAGCAACAACTGAGCCCGTTTGCGTTTGGAAATAGCATAATGCGCTGCTGGTCGGGCGCTGGAAACGGTTGATCGACGTTAGCAACGCATTGTTTTGCATATTGGCATGCTCGGCACCAATAAGGACTGCATGAAGGTAACAGTGTTACATATTGCATTGGCAGGTTTGATAGTATCGCCTGCGCCGGTTTTCGCTTGGCAAACGCCAGACGATGCGCCGTTAGATGCGCTTGATACTGGCCTGCCAAAGTTGCCAGTGCCGAAACAGGAACCCGCTGGCGCCGCTGAACTGCGCGATGCTGTCCGCAGGATCGCGCAACAGCCGAATGATAGCTTTGCTCTGACCGATGCTGGCTATGCCGCAATCAAATTGGGCGATTATGATGCGGCGTTCAATTTTTTTACCAAAGCCAACGCGATCAGGCCTTCTGATGCGCGCATCAAGACCGGGCTGGGTGTTGCGCAAGTACGGCGGGAAAACCCGTTTGAGGCATTAAGCCTGTTTGATGAAGCGGTCCGCCTTGGTGCAAACGAGCGCGGCTTTGCGATGGATCGTGCATTGGCATTTGATCTTTTGGGCAATTTCGAACGCGCCGAGCGGGACTACAGCTTGGCCGCGTCACAGGGTGGCAGCGATGAATTGACGCTTCGTCATGCCATTTCGCTTTCGTTGGCCGGACGAAAAGATGATGCGGACCGGCTGTTGATACCTTTGCTGCAACGCGACAATCCAGAGGCTTGGCGAGCGCGGGCATTGATGTTGGCAGCACGCGGTGATTCCAAAGAAGCCGGTAAGATCGCGTTGGGTTTTCTATCGGAACGTGAAGCGCGTAGGATGGACGGCTATTTTCGTAACATGACCAGACTTACGGTGGCCCAGCAAGCAGCGGCCATGCATTTTGGCCATTTCCCCGTTGGCTCCAATATCGGCGAAGATAGCGATTCTGTTCGCACGCTGGCGAACGCGACAGGGGCAAGGCCCGTTTCAAATGGCGGTGATTCGCGGTTGATTCCGGCCGGTGAACCGCTTGGTGCCAAAGTTGCGGCTGTTAAAATCGCGACAGTTAAAACTGAACCGCCTGCCAAAGCAAAAGGCAAAGTCAAAAAGCCAAAGAGTTCTGCCGCTGATCTATCGACTATGTCTGCGCAACAGGCTGTCGATGCGGCAGGACGCGCCAGAGTAACGCCGATCGCCGCCAATCAATTGCCTGTGCCGGAATCGGCAAGGCCACCTGTTAGGATTGCGTTACCTGCACTGACAATGCGCAAAACTCCGGCGGCAGAGCTTCCCGCAATCGGTCCCGCTGTGCTGCCGAATGCTGGCGCCGGTGTTGTAATCGGCAGTGATCAAAACCAGCAAAAGTCTGCGGCCATTGCGCAGACCCAGGATGTGCGCGCACCAATATTTGAACGGCCGATTGCTTCGGTACAAATTGCAGAGCAATCAAGCACGGAGCAGTCGGTGGCAAAGCCTGAACTGCAACCACAACCGCAGCCGGTGCTGGAACCTGTGTTGGAATCTGTAAAAACTGAAAACCGGCCAATTGGCCCCGGCTTTATCAGCGTTGATCCGACGCCTGCGATTATTGAAACAAAACAGATCGATATCGGTACCATTGCGGCGGAACCCGCAGCTAAACCAGTCGAGGTCGCAACGGTCCCCGCTGCGGTAACGTCCGAAAAAAACTTTGATCTTGGCGCGCTGGTTGAATCCATCGAAGTGCCTGAAGACCAAAAGCGTCCTTCGGTTGCGCCGGTGGACTTAAGAAAAATTAGGGTTGCGGCGGCTAAGCCGGAAATGGCAACGGCCAAAGCAGACATTGCGGCCAAAGTTGCAAAGCAGCCTGCATCCGTACCCCGCATTTTCGTGCAAATTGCAACAGGCGCTGATGCCGCTGGTCTTGGCTATGATTACCGCCGCATGGCGAAAAAATTTGGTAGTTTATTTGTAAGCCATGATGGCTGGACATCACCTTGGGGCAAAACCAAGCGCCTGCTGGTAGGTCCATTTCCGGATATGAAAGCAGCCAAGAAATGGGAAACCGATTTCCGCAAAGCGGGTGGTGACGGCTTTGTTTGGCAAAGCGATAAAACCGTCGAGGTTGAAAAGTTGAAAAGCAAATAGGCGCTGGCGAAAATTGCCTTGCCGGTGCAAAGGCAAACGCAATGAACGTGCGTGCCCCATTTGCTAGTGATCCCGATACAAGCCGGGGACGGCTTTATGCCGAACAAGCCACGGAAAGCCGTGGTCCGCGCAATATTTTTCAGCGTGATCGTGATCGTATCATCCATTCCATCGCGTTCCGCCGCTTGCGGCACAAAACGCAGGTGTTCATCGCGCCTGATGGCGATCATACCCGCGTTCGCTTGACTCACAGTTTGGAGGTCGCGCAGATCGGACGGACGATTGCGCGCGCGTTGGGGTTGGATGAGGATCTGACCGAGGCGCTCTGCCTCGCGCATGATATCGGCCATCCGCCGTTCGGTCATGCAGGGGAAGATGCGCTTGAGACTGCAATGGAGCCCTTTGGCGGATTCGACCATAATGCGCAGACATTGCGCACGTTGTGCACACTCGAATCGCCCTATCCATTGTGGCCGGGCCTTAATCTTAGTTGGGAGCTGATCGAGGGGCTTGCCAAACACAACGGTCCAGTTCGCGACCCCAATTGGGCACTGGCAGAAATCGATGCGCGCTTTCCTTTGGAGTTAGCGCAATACGCGTCCTTAGAGGCCCAGATTGCTTCAATCTCCGATGATATCGCTTATGATAACCACGATATTGACGATGGCCTCAGGGCTGGGTTGTTGACACTCGATCATCTGCTGACTTTGCCATTTGTCGAGCAACGGTGGCGAAAAATTGTGGACCGCTATCCAGGTGCAAAACAGGAAACTTTGCTTCGCGAGCTGGTGCGTGAACAAATCGGTTTTATGGTCAACGACGTTATTGAAACGACGCTCGCCCGGATCGCTGATTGTGGTATTGAAACTTTGGCAGATGTCCGATCCGCAGGGCGCATTATTGGCGGATTTTCGGAACCTCTGGCGCACCGGGAGCGGCAGTTAAAAGCGTTTCTTTACGCTAATCTCTATCACCACCCGACGCAAATC
>JANOTI010000037.1:0-23757 GCA_031416255.1 Sphingomonadales bacterium
TCTTGAAGTCATGGGCGTCGAAGCGCTGGCTGAATATCTGGTTGCGGAAATTCAGGAAGTTTACCGTCTGCAGGGCGTGAAGATCAACGACAAGCACATCGAAACGATTGTTCGCCAGATGTTGCAGAAAGTTGAAATCACCGATGGCGGCGATACGACTTTGCTGGCTGCCGAACAGGTTGACCGTGAAGAAATGGATGCGATTAACGCTAAGCTTGCACCAAATCAGCAGCCTGCCGTTGGCAAGCCTGTCTTGTTGGGCATCACCAAAGCTTCGCTGCAAACGCGTTCGTTCATCTCGGCGGCGTCTTTCCAGGAAACCACCCGCGTGCTGACGCAGGCGGCGGTTGAAGGAAAGAAGGACATCCTGACCGGATTGAAAGAAAACGTTATCGTTGGTCGCTTGATCCCGGCGGGTACGGGCTCTGCAATGAACCGGTTGCGCGTCACTGCAAACAGCCGCGATGCGGCGCTTCGTGCTAGCTTTAGAAAGCTGCAAGAAAGCCTTATTGCACCGGAAACAGCGGCAGAAGAACATGCAGCGGAACTTGCGCAAGGCCCCGAAGCTGCAATTGGTGATGATGTGTTGGCTAAGGTTATTGCCGACGATTTCACCACCGATGATCTGGACGTCGCGGCTGAAGTTGCTGGCGACGAAGAGTAAACCTTTCGAACCTAAGCAAAAAAATCCCCGCTGGAAGCAATTCCGGCGGGGTTTTTGTTTGTCTCGTCCGCAGACAAATGCGGCTTATGTGTGCACCAGGCCGCATGGTTGCGCCGTTTTCCAACTGTATCCACAAATCCCTATCGAGCCGACGGTTGATTCCCGATTGACTTCCTGTACTTATCCATGAGAACGTTCACATAGAGCGTCGCAATGACGATTAATGGGTGAGAGAAAAATGCAGACTAGGCAATTTGTAGCAGTGCTTGCGGTTGGGTTGGCGGGTTGCGCTTCAACAGCTCAAACCAATGAGCGACCGTCTGTTGTGGCGGATGCTGCAAAGGGTGATGGTGCATTATGGCCCGTGTCTGCTAGCCCACAGGCAATCACAACCCCTACTACCGAAGCCGCTATTGGCGCATTGCTGCAAACAATGTCGTTAGACCAAAAAATTGGCCAGCTGGTTCAGGCCGATATCAGTGCGATTAAACCCGGCGATCTTGCGCGCTATCCGCTTGGTTCCATATTGGCTGGCGGAAATTCCGGCCCTTATGGTGATGAACGCGCCAGCGCAGATAAATGGGCACAACTGGTGGCCGAATACCGCGCAGCTTCACGAAAATCTGGCTCTGGAATTCCCATATTATTTGGTGTCGATGCGGTTCATGGGCACAGCAATCTGCCAAGCGCGACAATTTTCCCGCACAATATTGGACTTGGCGCCGCGCATGATCCCGAATTGATTGGCCGGATCGGCGCCGCCACCGCCGCAGAAATCGCTGGCAGTGGCATTGAATGGACTTTTGCGCCTACGCTGGCGGTTCCCCGGGATCTACGCTGGGGCCGGACCTATGAAGGCTATGCCGCCGACCCTGCGCTTGTGGCACGTTATGCGCGCAGCATGACGCTGGGTTTGCAGGGGCAGTTGGTGGCGGATCAGCCACTTGCGCCAAGCAAAGTCGCTGCAACGGCGAAGCATTTTCTGGCCGATGGTGGTACCGCCGATGGCCGAGACCAGGGTGATGCCCGGATCAATGAAACCGAACTGGTGACGCTTCATGCCCAAGGATACCCGGCGGCGATTGACGCAGGTGCCTTGACTGTCATGGTCAGCTTCTCAAGCTGGAACGGAGTCAAAAACCACGGTAACTCGTATTTGCTAAACGATATTTTGAAAAAGCGGATGGGCTTTGAAGGGCTGGTCGTAGGCGACTGGAATGGCCATGGGCAAGTGCCCGGCTGTTCAGCGACTGATTGTCCTGCTGCGATTAATGCTGGGCTTGATTTGTATATGGCACCCGACAGTTGGAAGGGTGTTTATGAATCGACGCTTGCCGCTGCGAAAGATGGCCGGATACCATTGGCGCGCATCGACGATGCTGTTCGCCGCATATTGCGGGTTAAATATAAACTCGGACTGATGGGTGATGCGCAAATTGTGCGCGGCGATGCGGCATCGGTTGGTGCACCACAGCATCTTGCCGTTGCCCGGGAGGCGGTATCAAAATCGCTCGTCTTGTTGAAAAATGAAGGCAATACCCTGCCGATTCTGCCAAAAAGCCGCGTTATGATTGCCGGCCCCGGTGCGGACAATATGGCGATGCAAGCCGGGGGTTGGACGATAACCTGGCAGGGAACAGACACCCGCGCCGAAGATTTTCCCAACGGCCAAACAATTGGGCGTGCGATTGCCGACGCGATGAGCGCCAAAGGTGGCAGCGCGATGATTTCGGCCGACGGAAGCTATGACACGAAGCCCGATATTGCGGTCGTTGTACTTGGGGAGAAGCCTTATGCCGAGTTTGAAGGGGATGTGCCAGATCTCGCCTTTCGGACAACGGCCGAGGACGCGGCGCTGATCGCGCGTTTGAAAGCGCAGAATATACCTATTGTTGTGCTTTTCCTATCCGGTCGCCCGATGTTCACAGGAAAGCTGATCAACCAGGCTGACGCATTTGTTGCCGGTTGGTTGCCAGGAACGCAAGGCAATGGAATAGCCGATGTGCTTGTCGCAAATGCAGATGGCAAAACACCGCGCGATTTCACCGGACGTCTGCCGTTTCCTTGGCCATCGGATGCGCGTGCAAATGGTTCTGAGGCATTATTTCCGGTGGGTTATGGGCTGAATTATTCCAGTCTCTCACGTGCCGGGACGGTCAATGAAGACCCGCGTGTTGACCTATCGCCACTCGCTCACACAACCGCCTTTATGGTACGGGGTAAAGTGCTTGCCCCTTGGCGGATCGATAGCGATGGGGCGATTAGCACGCGTGCAATTGACATGTCTGCACAAGAGGATGCGCGACAGTTTGACTGGAACCGGGACGGGATATTCGCAATCAACGGTCCGGCAGTGGATCTGACACAGCAGCTTAAGGATGGTGCAGCTTTACTGATCGAATGGCGTATTGATAAGCCCGCGAAAGGCGCAATTATGCTGTCATTTGGCGAAGCAACGCTTGATGTGCAAAAAGCGTCCCGATCGGCGCCTGCCGGTACGATAGTGCATACGTATATCCCGTTGCGCTGCTTTAGTGAGGCGGGTACCAAAATGGGAGCCGTTGGTTCTCCGTTACGGATTGCTGCGCAAAAAGGATTTGTTGCGACGATCCGCAATGTTCGGATCGAGGCGTCGGGTGAGAACAAAAGCTGTCCTGCAAAAGCACAGTGATTGATAATCGGGAGAGAGAGAAGATGGCATTGGCACCAAGCGCTACAGCGACAGAGAATGACGGGTATATCGATGCTCCAAAATTGCAGCTTTTTGTCATGGGGCTTTTTTTCATCTTTGGCGGGATAACGAGCCTAAACGATGTCATCATCCCGAAATTGAAAGAACTATTCACGCTAAACTACACGCAAGCGATGCTTGTGCAGTTTTGCTTTTTTGCTGCTTATGCCGTCATCGGCATTCCCGGTGCACGGCTGGTCAAGAAAATTGGCTACATGCGCGGCGCAGTCGCAGGGCTGGTCACAATGTTAATCGGGTGCTTGCTGTTTATTCCGGCAAGCCAGACTGCGACTTTTGAACTGTTTCTTTTCGCATTTTTCGTTCTGGCGAGCGGCGTGGTTATCGTGCAGGTTGTGTCGAACCCGCTGATCTCGCTTCTTGGAAAGCCGGCAACCGCGCACAGCCGCCTTACGTTTGCACAAGCCTTCAATTCGTTAGGCACGACGATCTTTCCCATTGTTGGAGCGATTTTAATTCTCGGCAGCTTGGCTACGGTGACAGCTGATCAGCTGTCCGGTGTCGAATTGGACGCTTATCGCACTGCGGAAAGTCAAGCCATCGTCAACGGCTATCTCGGCATTGCATTTGCGCTAGCCATTGTTGCCGGAGTGGTCTGGATGTTCCGGAATGCTTTGAAAGGCGAACGCCACGAAGACAGCAGTTTCATCGAGGGATTAAACCTGTTGAAACGCCCGCGTTTTGGTTTCGGCGCGCTTTGCATTTTCCTTTATGTCGGGGCAGAAGTTGCGATCGGCTCGTTGATCGTCAACTATTTGATGCAAGCCCATGTCATGGGGCTGGAGGAACAGGCTGCGGGCAAGATGATCGGCCTTTATTGGGGCGGCGCGATGGTTGGACGCTTTATTGGTTCGGCTTTGCTGCGGATGGTAAGTCCTGGCAAATTGCTGGCTCTGGCTGCCATAGCCTCGATCCTTTTGATCCTGATTTCAACGCAAACTAGCGGAGCAGTTTCGGGGTATAGCTTGCTCGCGGTTGGCCTTGCCAACGCCATCATGTTTCCGACGATTTTCACGTTAGCGTGTGAAAAGCTGGGCAGTCGTGCAGCCGACGGGTCGGGCATTATTAACGTCGCGATTGTTGGCGGAGCTGTCATTCCGTTGCTGACTGGCGTTATTGCTGATGCGACATCGAGTTTGGCTGTGGCATTTGTGCTGCCGATGCTGTGCTATGCGGTTATTGCTGCGTTCGGGATTTACGCGCGCCGTCCGGCATAGTGGTCAACAGCAAACATGCGGCTACCGCCAGCCCGGCCAGCAGCAGGAAAAGGGCATCAAAACCGTAAACCGGTACCATTGCCAAGGTCAGCCAAGGCATGATGAGCGATGGTACCGTGTTGGTTAGGTTGAACAGGCCAAGGTCTCGCCCACGCGTTTTGGGTTTTATCAGAACCCGCAAAGTCTGGCTTGAATGCAGAGCGAGAAAAACCCCGCTTGAAAGGCCAAAGACAACATAGCCGACAACCGCCAGCCCTAACCCGTTTGCAGCGGACATGACAAGCAGGCCTATCGCAGCGACCGCTGCGCACATGGAGAGCGGACGGATTGGCTTTCCATTTCTATCTGACCAGCGCCCTATTGCGAAGGTCGCAACGACAGCCATGGCAAGCACAACTGCAAATAGAGTGGCGACGTCATTGTCGCCAAAGTCCGGTACGACGCTTCGAAACCACAGCAGGAGGAACGCGAAAAGCGACGCTTCGGCAATTTGGACGAACAGACGTGCGATCCACATTCTGACGACAGCATTGCGGCCATCGCGCCGCACAATTGCAGCGCCATCGGCCGCCGCTTTATCCGTGCACAATTGCGGCATCGGGGTTGGGCGGCCCAAAAACAAAACAGGCGCGACCATCGCGACGACCAGCAACGCAACAATGATAAGCCGAACATTTTCCGAAGCAAATCCTGGCAAAGTGATCAACGCTCCCGAGGTCGCACCAAGCGCAGGTGCACAGGATAAAAGCCCTCCCAATAGCCCTTTTTGCGAATCTGGAACACAATCTCCAGCCCATGCGGATAGCGGGGCCAGCATCATATTCAGCCCAAATTGCCAACCCACAATCAAAAGGATCAACGAGAGCTCGCTGGATGCAAATTGCATCGCGGGGAGCACGCCGCAGGACACTATCAAACCCGCCAGAATCCAAGGGCGACGCAATCCGCTTTTGTCGCTGGCCCAACCGAACATAATGTTGGCGAGGCTAGCGGCTATGGCACCGGCAAAGGCAAGATGAGCCAGTAACGATAATGCGCCGTCCCCCACAAGCAACGTCGCCTTGTTGGGCAACAATATCGTTAGAAAAGGCATGTAAGCAACCGTTCCACCGGAAACGGCAAGGGCGTAAAGATACAGAAAACGCTTTGACTGCGGCGTGGTATCGATGGGGTTAGCGGTTGCCATCGCCGCCTGGAGGCGCTGTACTTTCGCGCTCGATCAGGGTGCCTTCGATGACGACTGGTTGTTCCGGGGTCGGCCCATTGCCATTGACGATCAGCAATTCCACAGCTTTTGAAAATGTCGCAGCAATCGGCTGGTCAATGGCGGTAAGCGGAGGGTCTGCAAACCGGGCGACCGGCGAATTGTCAAAACTGATTAAAGACAAATCCACAGGGACATTCAATCCCATTTTGGAGGCGATGTCCAACACTGCCAGCGCCATTTGGTCGTTGCTGGCAATAATGGCTGTAGGCGGATAGGCTCCGCTGAGCAGAGCCGTTGCTGCCGTCTGGCCACTTTCAAAGCTAAAGTCACCGCGCGCGAACAGGCCATTAGTGTCGATTCCAGCCTTAGCCATCGCGCTCTGCCAGCCCTGTATCCGCCAATCGGACAGGCTGTATTCGTCTGATCCGGCGATAAAGCCGATCCGTTTATGACCCAATTTCAACAGAAATTCGGTTGCGGCTCGCGCTGATTTTTCGTCGCCCATCGTCATGGATATGCCCGGCCCGGCATTGATTGACCCTATCCGGGCAAAGGGTATTTTCCGCTTTGAAAGAAATTCCGTAATTTGCGGATTTTCCGAATGGGGTGGTGTCAGGATTACGCCATCTGGCTGAAGCGCAGAGATGGTTGCGCCCAGCTCGCGCTCGACATGGTCGCTATGGGTATCGACCAGCTCAAAAATCATGCGGTAGCCATGTTCCGCACATTTCAGCATCCCCCCGAGCAGCATTTGGTCAACCCAATCATTGCCTTGACGCGCTTGCCAGTCTGCGATTGTCCGTTCGCGGTCGTTAATGGCCAGGATCAAATAGGACCGCGATCCGCTCATCCGTTGTGCTGCGATCGACGGTACATAACCAAGCCGGTCAATCGACGCCTGGACCTTTGCTTGCATGGCAGGCCGCACATTGGCTTCATTGTTTATAACGCGGCTCACCGTCTGCAGTGACACGCCTGCATCGGCTGCGACATGCTTAATCGTTACTGCTTGGCGGCGTCTCGCCATAGCCTAGTTTCCCCCTTGAACGCCCTGCATACAGGCAAGCCCTGTTTCGCGGTCGTCCGCGCACTGATAAATGCGGATCCAGTCGATCAGGAACTCCGCCGGGACGGAATTCATGACTATCCCCTTGTCATTATTGTCTTCCGCCAACTTCCCTCCGATGGCGAGATTGGCCATTATGTAAAAGGGCTGATCAAAAGGCGCAACCGGATTCCCCTTTGCCTTTGGCGAGCCGCTGTACAGTTGATCGGCTTTCACTTCCCAATACTGGTTGCCGTCAAGGTAAAACCGCATCAGGCCAGCACCCCATTCAAACGTCCAGATATGGAAATCGTCGGAGGGCAAAGCCAGGTTTTGTGGCGCAACGCGTTTGTGGATGTGTGTGTTCTTGGGCGGTTTATCGCCAAAATGGATAGCGCTCAGCATCCGATTCTCGCCAACCGCGCCCTTACACTCAGTGCAGGTCGCGCCCAGATTAACGCCTTCCAAGATGTCGATTTCGCCCGATAAGGGCCATCCGCCGTAATGGTCCTTTTCCGGCATCATCCAGACAGCGGGCCATGTGCCTTGGCCTTTGGGCGGCTTGGCACGAAACTCGATTTTGCCGTAACGCCAGCTGCAATCCCGCGCGTGCGGATTTTGCCTGAGGTAAAAGGCTGCGTAGTTTTGGGATTGGGCATCGATGCAATTTCGGGCGGTCGGTCCGGTCCGGTAAAGCGCTCCTCACGCGCAATCAGGCGCAAATGGCCGCCTGTGACGCGAATGTTTTCCTTGCGGCCGGTATAGCATTGCCGTTCATTATTGCCACCGCCCCAGCAGGATTTTTCCGGCTTCCATTTCTTAGTATCAAGCTCTGGCCCGTCGAATTCGTCAGACCACACCAAATCCCATTTTGCCGCTTCACGGGTCTTTTCAATATTGGCAAAGGCTGAACTGCTGATGATGCTTATAGTCAGTGCGATTGAAAAGCCGATCTTCATATCCCATGCCCTTGTCAGCAGAATTCGTCTGAAACTGTCTAGCCTATGTAAGCGTAATTCAAACCAAAAACGGGCCCCAGTGTGGTGACAGAGGCCCGTTTTTTAGTGTTCGTATATCCGCAGCTTAGAAGTCAAAGCGTGCGAGGAACGTGTACCGACGGTCATTGCGGAAGGCCGAGCGTGTTGCCCTTGTTCCGGTGAAGTCAATCACCTGGCTGGTCTGGGTTACCTCATCAAGGAGGTTAACCCCTTGGATGCCCAGCTTCAAATTTTCGCTGACTTTCACAAAGATCGAGCCGTCCAACTGCCCCGTGCTTTCACCGTAAATCGGTGAGAACGGGAAGATCACATCGCGAGCGGTTTGTAAAAATGCCGATCGCCAGTTGTAAGCAAGGCGGAATGACAACGGACCTTTTTCGTAAAAACCAACCGCGTTGATCGTATGTTTCGACGCAGCATTAAGTGGGAGGCCGTCTGAAAGGGGGCTTTGTTCAGCCCCCAAAGTCGAGTTTTTGAAATCAGCGGCGTCGACATAGGTATAGGTCAGACCTGCACCCAAGCCACTAAGCAAACCGGGCAAGAAGTCGTATGTTTGCTGATAAGCGATTTCGACGCCTTTTAGATTGCCGCCGGCCCGATTGGTTGGGCCGTTTACCAGCACATCGGTTGAAACGCCCGTCGGACTGGTGAAATTGCGTATCGTTGCGCCACCATCAACGATTCCAGAAATCTTTTTGTAAAAACCTGAAACCGTGATTGATCCGACATTGTCAAAATACCATTCGAACGACAGGTCGTAATTCCATGCGGCCGTTGGACGAAGCAAGCGGTTGCCTGTGCTTACTTGGAACAATGGTCCGGTTTCGAGTGTGCCACCGGCGCGCAAGTTGTTGGTGTTATCAGAGATCGTTCCACCGGTTGCAAAAGCCGACAAGTCTGGGCGCGAGATGCCCTTTGATGCAGCGGCGCGGATCAACATACCGTTACCGAAATCTAATTTCGCGTTGAAGCTCGGTAGCCAGTTTTCATATTTGATATTTGCACTGTCGTCGATCAGCTCTCCAGTAAAGATTCTGGCAAATTGGGCCTGACGTGCAGGCGACAGACCACAATAAGCAGGGGCTGACTGGCCCGGTTGCACATTGCCGCATGCAACCTGCAACTCAGCAACGCTGACAACACCATTGCCATTGCCATTTGGTGGTGAGTCGAAAAATTGGCCTGTCGGGAACGCGATCTGACCGCCACTGCGCACGGTGGTCTGCACATAGCGAAGTCCGATATTGCCGCTCAGTTCAGCGTTACTGCCAATGTTCGTGCCGAAATCGACACGGCCATAGCCGCTGAATGTGCTTTCTTCGACATCGGAAATTTCCCCAGCTGTCCATGGGCCGCCGGGAACGACATTGTTACGGGCCGAAATCGGGAACCACGCGTTTGGCGTTAAAGTAAATGCGGTGATTGCATTCGCTTGTGTTCTAACCGCACCGCTCAAATAATCGGCAACCAAATTATCGCCGCCAAAAAAGAACGCTGAACCGTCACCAAAGGGAGTGGGGCCATTGCCGCGTTGGAAACCGTCACCAAATGGGCTGCGGAGTTGGGCGGAATTCGGGAAGTCGCGAACATAAGCACCGCCACAACCAAATGCCTGAAAATCGCCGCAGTTCCAATTGCCGCCACGACCGGTCCATGGCGCACCAAGATTGCCCCAGTTGGAGAAGTTCGCACTACGCGTTACGCGGCTACGATCACCCCAGCGTGCACCAAAACGCGCATTTTTAAAGAAACCCTCTTCGCTGATGTCATATTCGGCATCAGCGCGCATCGTGGTCAGGTCACCTTCGTTCTTCACCTGATTGTCGAGCAAGAACCAAAAGAATGTTCGCGACGGATCGTTAAAATAGCTTGACGGCGACGTCGTACTTCCGGGCTGGAGAAACTCGACCTGCGGCGTGCTACCGCTGTTGTCGATACGCAGATCGGTGTAGGTCTGCATTGCAGAGATGAAGCCGTTTTCGGTGCGGTCGGATTTGATATGTTGCACTTCAAAATTGAAACGCAATCTATCAGTCGGGCTTAATTTGATGTGTGCCGAAAAATCCTCGGTCTTTGCCGTGTCTTCGCGCTGGAACCGCAGCAACTCGGTTGGGATGCCGCGACCGCCGGTAAACGGCTGTAACTGCGTCAACGTTCCACTGACGAACTGGTTACCATCATAGGTAGCCGTGGTCCCGGGCGCCAGAACCGGGAAGAGGCCGTCATCATTGACCAAAGCCAGCACTGCAAATTCGTTCAACGTCCCTTCGGTTTCGGCGCGCAGATACTCGAGCGTAACTTCAGCACGACCGTCAGTGCTTTCCCACTGACCAACAGCCGATAGCGCATTGCGATCACGCGTTAAGCCAGTCGTCCGAACCCCTGCACCTTTTGGTACGAATACCGAATTTGGTGGTGGGAAGTTGGATGCGTTGAGCGGTGTACCGCCGCCAAATCCGCCTGAACCAACAGGACGAACGCGAATGCAGGGCCCAGTCAGCGACCGGTCGCGATAGCAAGGGTCAGTAATCTGCGACGCGTCTGTGCGTGTCACAAGTTCCGACTGAGTGTAGGACAGTTGCAGGCCAAAAGTACCGATGCCGGTCTCGAACGTGTTCGATCCCAGAATGGAAAAACCGGGCGACCATTCCTTTGCCAAGTCACCGTAATTGCCTTCAACGGCGCCAGCAAGATGCAGGCCGGGATTGTTCAGCGGCTTGCGCGTCACAAGGTTGACCGATCCGGCGATGTTGCCTTCGATCATGTCGGCGGTGGCGTTTTTGTAAACCTCTATCCGGCCAACCAGTTCAGGCGAGACATCGTTGAACGACAATTCGCGTCCGCCATTAGCCGAGAAAATATCACGGCCGTTAAGATGCGAGGCAACATACGGGAGGCCGCGGATGACCACGCCCGATCCTTCAACCGAAAAACGGTCTGGGTCGTTGCGCTGTTCGAAACGCGAAATGTTGACGCCGGGAACACGCTGAAGCGCCTCAGCAACCGAACGGTCGGCAAGTGCGCCAATGTCTTCTGCAGACAGCACATCAACAAAGGTGTCAGAACTGCGCTTTAGAGTCTGTGCTGTTTCCAACGCTTTGCGATAGCCGGTGACGACAATATCGTCTTCCGCCTCAGCTTCCTCAGCAGTGGCTTCTGCTTCCGCTGCCGCATCTTGTGCGAAAGCAGGCTGCGTTGCCAGCGCGCATAGCGCCAAGCTCGAAGCCGTTGTCATCACGCCATTGCGCCACGAACGTCCAAATGCTGAAATTTTCACCAGGCTATCCTCCATCCAGTCCCTGTGCAGAGGGTATGATTCCCTCCGTCACTATCTTTGCATAATCACAATTGAGAGCGTTCACAAGATTGAAAATGAACGTTCACAATTTGCCGAATCGCGTTATGTGTTTATAGAGCGGTTAAGAGGACAGAGATCATGGCAATCAATCATATCGTCATTGTCGGCGGCGGAACTGCGGGCTGGATGGCAGCGGCGGCACTTTCCAAACTGCGCGCAGGCCGTCCGGTGGCTATCACTGTGGTCGAATCCGAACAAATTGGCACAGTAGGTGTTGGCGAAGCGACCATTCCGCCGTTCCTCGATTTCAACCGTCTGCTGGATATTGATGAACGCGCAATGCTGGCGGAGGTCGGCGGTAGCTTCAAACTGGGTATCCAGTTCGTCAATTGGGGAAAATTAGGCGATAGCTATATCCATCCCTTTGGCAATTATGGCTATCAGATGGAGGGCATTTCGTTCCACCATGTCTGGCACCGTTATCAACAGGCCGGGGACAAAAGACCAATTCAGGTTTTTAACATGGAGACGATGGCCGCGCATTTCGGCCGCTTTGCACGAACCGAGGATTACCAGCGCGACGATTTGCCGCCGGTCAATTACGCCTATCATTTGGATGCGGGGCGCTATGCGCGGTATCTACGGAAATATGCCGAGACACGCGGTGTCGTGCGCAAAGAGGGCAAAGTCATCGACGTGGCCGTTGATGGCGAATCCGGATTTGTCACCGGGATTACACTAGAGGATAGCACTGTCATCAACGGCGATCTGTTTATCGATTGCTCGGGCTTTCGCGGGCTTTTGATCGAACAGACGTTGAAGACCGGTTATGAAGATTGGACGCATTACCTGCCATGCGACCGCGCCGTGGCGCTGCCGTGTCAGCGAGAGGATGGCAGCGGACCTTTGCCTTATACCAGAGCAACCGCGCACAAAGCGGGCTGGCAATGGCAAGTGCCGTTGCAGCACCGCAATGGCAACGGCCATGTCTATTGCAGCAGCTTTATGGAAGACCAGGAAGCGCTCGACATTTTGCTGGGCAATATTGCTGGAAAGCCTAGGGCCGAACCCAATTTCCTCCGCTTCGTCACGGGCAGGCGCAAGAAATTCTGGAACAAAAATGTGGTCGCGCTTGGGCTTGCTGGCGGATTTATGGAGCCGCTGGAATCAACCTCGATCCATTTGATTAACACCGGCATCAACAAGCTGATCGCTTTGCTCTCGCTTGATGGGATTACGCAGACGCAAGAAGACGCGTTTAACCGGCTGACAGGCAAGGAATACGACCGCATCCGTGACTTCCTTATCCTGCACTACAATGCAACCACCCGCGACGATAGCGAGTTCTGGAATTATTGCCGGACGATGGCGGTGCCCGATAGCCTGACCGAAAAAGTGGAATTGTTCCGCCAAAATGGCCAGATTTTCCGCGAAGACGATGAACTCTTCACCGAAACCAGCTGGGCTGCGGTGATGATGGGGCAGGGCATCCAAATGGGCGGGCACAATGCCATGGCGGACGGATTGAAAGACGCTGCGACGCAAAAAGAGATAGACGGTATCGAACAGTCGATCCGTTATGTCGTGCAGCATATGCCCTCCCATGGCGACTATTTGAAACGCTATTGCCCCGCAGAAACATAGCATTCGGGTCCTATCTATATCCAGCATGCCCAACATCCAGTGCGTGACAGTTTACCACCTGTTAACCATCGCACGGCATAACGACTGGGGAATAGGCAGCTTTATGCCTTCAAAAATAGGGACCGGTGTTTATGGACACGTATCGGGGATTGGGCCCCCTTGGCAGCGAAATGCAGGACGCAAGCCCTGCCTATGCGGCGTTTGAAGACGGCGTTTCCGCTGACAATGGCTTTGCAAACGATAGTGAGGATGCAGGGGTCGATGCACCATTGTCGATCGGTCAGGATGAACGGCGGATGCAGGTTCGTGCCTATAATTTCTGGACGGCACAGCTTGCAGAGGGCAATTATCCCAACGTTGAAGAGCTGGATCCCGAAAGCGTCGAAGATTTTCGTGACTATAGTGTGCTTCTCGATTTCACATCAGGCGTCGAAAATCCATCTATCCAATATCTGGGCGAAACGCTGCGTATCGAATGCGGCGTAGCCGAAGACATTGGTTATTTGGACGAGGTGCCACCACGGTCTTTGCTGTCGCGCATTACCGATCATTATATGCAGATTATTGCCAACCGCGCCCCGATCGGTTTCGAGGCGGAGTTCGTTAATGATCGCGGCATCAACATCATGTACCGTGGCATACTGCTGCCTTATTCATCCGATGATGATACCATCGATTTCATTTATGGCGTCATCAATTGGAAAGAGGCTGCAGCTGCCGAGGTGGAATCGGCATTGCAGATCGAAGTCGAAGGCGCGTTGGCCGAAATGGTTCCGCACCGCGAACATGTGCCCGTTTGGGCTGATGGACCGGTAAGTGATGCACCCGATGGCTATACCGATGCCGACTATGCCGCTGCTGGCTATACAGCCAAAGATTACCCTATCGCAGATTATTCCGCAGATGCTCTGGAACTTGGCGCATTCGCCGAAACGGCCATAGCCTTGGACGCAACCGAGCCCGATGAAAATGCAGGTCTTGCCGATTGGCTGGATGCGGCACGTGCCAGCGTTGCCATAGCATCTGAAACAGATGTTCGCGGTCGCGATGCGCTCTACCGTGCCATCGGCCGTGCTTATGATTTCTCGCTTGCCGCTGCTCGTTCGCCGCAGGATTATGCAGAGTTGTTGGCTGACTCTGGTCTTAAGGTACAGATGCGCGCCCCGATGACGCCTGTGGTCAAACTGATTTTTGGTGCAGGTTATGACAAAACACGGCTGACAGAATTTGCCGCAGTGCTGGATTACGCGCACCGCAATATTGTCGCTCAGGGCGCATTGACTGAACTTTTGGCTAGCTATGACGGTGGACTGAAAGGTCTGGTTCAGGCCGAGCGACGTGCGCGCAAAGTCGAAAAAGGCGGCCATGTTACCCCGGCTACCCCCGCCGATCCGCGACCCCGCCTGCGCAATGCCCGCGCCCGCGATTTGGCTGAATTCGCCCAAGGCTCTGAAGAATTTGTCGTCCTCGTGGCGCGCCGCGACGCCGACGGTAGCGTAGTCTTGGTCGGCGCTGTCGAGGACGCAGGTCTAACGGACAAAGTGCTCGCCAAGACGGTAGTGTAGCCCGCTATCGCTACATTTAGAACTAAGCACCTATCTTGAAAACGTTTCCGCGCTTGTGCTGCAACAGCTATAATCCCAACGCTGCACGCATGATTTGAAAAATCGTATTCTGTTCGATTGTGCCTTTAAACAGATGTGCCTTCGGTCCAGCGGCACGCGCTACGACATCTTCGCCGCCATGCGTTTCCGACGATAGACCAATCAGCGATTGCTGACGATAATTCAGCGCCTCGGTATCTTCGCTTGCCGGATCGGGGCGCTCGGTTGCTGTCACTGCACCTGGCCCGTTGGCATAGCCAAGCGTGGTATAAGCTTTGCCATCCTTTGCCTTGATTGGGGTGCCAATCGGGCTGGCGACAACGCCCAATATCGGATTTCCGCGTTCTGGATATCCCGCCATCGTAAAGGCATGGCTATGGTCGGACGTGACGACGATCAACGTGTCCGAAAGATCTACGCTTTCCATTGCTGCTTTCAACGCCTGATTAAGCGCAACGGTATCTTGTAATGCGCGGCGGGCGTTGCCGCCGTGGTGCGCATGGTCGATCCGCCCTGCTTCGACCATCAAAACATAGCCTTTGCGGTTTTGTGATAGCATCGCGATGGCTTTGCGCGTCATCTCGGCAAGCGATGGTTCCTGATTACCCGCTGCTGTCCTGTCGGCTTCAAATTGCATGTGCGATGGTTCAAAAAGGCCAAGCAGCTTACTCGTTTTTTTGGCATCGACTGCGCTAAAGCTATCGCTGTTCCATACATAAGCAGCACCAGGATTTGTGGATTTCCAGATCGCGGGTAGGTCTTTGCCATCGGTACGCTTGCCCTTGGCATTAGGATATTCGGGGTCGGTCGCGGTGGTGGGCAGGAAATGCGCACGTCCTCCGCCCAGCATCACGTCCAGACCGTTGCCATGCGGCCATTCGACCATCTGCCGCGCAATATCGGTGCAGCCCGCCTGCTTTGCAGCATCGGGCATGTTGGCATCGACTTCCCAATCGCGTTGCGCGACATGGGCATAGGTGGCCGCGGGGGTGGCGTGCGTGATCGTTGCGGTGGAGACAATACCGGTGGCATAGCCCTTGTCCTCAGCCATACCAAACAGCGATTGCACCTTGAACGGAGCCGTTGCAGCGCAATCATTCTCAACCGCTTCGGGGCCGACGCCGATCACGCCATTTTTGGTTTTTACGCCGGCAACAATGGCCGTTGCGGTCGGCGCGCTATCGGGGACTTGTGCGTCATGCGAATAGGTTTTGACAAGTGCGGTGTAGGGCAGCCGGTCCATTTGCGCGACATAGGATTCGCCGTCCACGCCGAGCTGCTGTCCTTCAAAAATCCGTCCTGCGGTCAAGGTAGTGACCCCCATGCCATCGCCGATAAAAAGGATGACATTGCGCGCTTTACGGTTGTTGGGTTTATCCGCCATCAATCGTTTCAGCTCGGCCTGACCGGCTTTCAAATAACCATCGCTGCTATCCACGGGCGGCTTTGCTGGACCGGCCTGCACAGGGGCGGTGACGAAACAGCACGTCAACAACAGCGAACTCAGATTACGCATGAGACTCTCCCGAAAGGCGCGTTTAATAGACCCTGTTCCTAAACCATGGCCATGACGATGAAATGACAGCGGCCGCTTATGACCTCGATTTTGCTTTGGCTAACATCGGTTTCAGATAATAGCCGGTGTAGCTCGCCTCTACCTTTACGATATCTTCCGGTGTACCTTCTGCAACTATCTCGCCGCCCTTAACGCCGCCTTCAGGGCCAAGGTCAACAATCCAATCCGCGGTTTTGATTACATCCAGATTATGTTCGATTACAACCACACTGTTGCCCTGTTCAACCAGCCGGTGCAGGACTTCCAGAAGTTTGCGGACATCTTCAAAATGCAAGCCAGTCGTGGGTTCATCCAGAATATACAGCGTCTGCCCCGTGGAGCGGCGTGACAGTTCCTTAGCCAACTTTACGCGCTGCGCTTCGCCGCCTGAAAGCGTTGTCGCCTGTTGCCCGACCTTTACATAGCCAAGGCCAACCTCGACTAGCATCGCCATTTTGTCGCGGATCGGGGGGACGGCTTTGAACACCTCGACCGCGTCTTCGACTGTCATGTCGAGCACATCGGCGATGCTAAGGCCTTTCCACTTCACCTCCAAAGTCTCGCGATTGTAGCGGCGGCCATTGCACTCCTCGCACGTGACATAGACGTCGGGCAGGAAATGCATTTCGATTTTGATCAGGCCGTCGCCGCTGCATGTTTCACAACGTCCACCCTTTACGTTAAAGCTGAAACGCCCGGGTTTGTATCCGCGCGCGGCGGATTCGGGCAGACCCGCGAACCAGTCACGGATGTTGGTGAACGCGCCTGTGTAGGTCGCGGGGTTGCTGCGCGGAGTGCGGCCGATGGGCGATTGGTCGATGTCGATCACCTTGTCGCAATGTTCGAGGCCGGTAACCTTGTCATGCGCGCCTGCAATGATTCGTGCACCGTTTAACGAGCGCGCAGCAGCGGCGTACAGCGTGTCGATGGTGAAACTCGACTTGCCGCTACCCGATACGCCCGTGATGCAACAGAATGTGCCGAGCGGGATGCTGGCGGTGACGTTTTTCAGGTTGTTCGCGCGCGCGCCGTGGACGGTCAGTTTTTTCTTGTTCCCCTTGCGCCTCACCTTAGGGACCGCAATTTCACGTGTGCCGTTGAGATAATCGGCGGTGAGCGATTTGGCTTTGAGGATGACGTCGAGCGTCCCTTCGGCCATCACAGTACCGCCGTGCACCCCTGCGCCGGGGCCGAGATCAACCACCCAATCGGCAGTGCGGATCGCGTCTTCATCATGTTCGACAACGATCACGGTGTTCCCCAAATCGCGCAAGCGGCGCAGCGTCGCAAGCAGCCGGTCATTGTCTTTCTGGTGAAGCCCGATGCTTGGTTCGTCGAGAACGTAGAGTACGCCGGAGAGGCCGGAGCCGATTTGCGACGCGAGGCGGATGCGCTGGCTTTCGCCGCCCGACAATGTTCCACTGGTCCGGTCAAGGTTGAGATAATCCAGCCCTACATTGTTCAGGAAACCAAGCCTTTCGTTGATTTCCTTCAGGATGGCTTTGGCGATCTGGCTTTGCGTGGGGGTGAGTTTTTCATCGACGCTGCTAAACCAGGCCAGCGCATCAGCAACGCTCATCCGTGTGGGTCCGGCGATGTCGGTACCCGCGATTTTGACCGATAACGCTTCGGGTTTTAGCCGCGCGCCATGGCAGGTTTCGCAGGGTTGAGAGGTTTGGAACTTGCTCAATTCCTCACGCATCCACGCGCTGTCGGTTTGCAGCAAGCGGCGGTGGAGGTTGCCGATAACGCCTTCAAACGCTTTGCGCACGGTATATTCTTTGCGCCCGTCCTTGAAGGTCAGCTCCACCGGCATGCCGCCAGTACCGTAAAGGACAATCAGCCGCTGGTCCGGCTGCAATGCGTTCCACGGTGTGGTCAGATCAAAGTCATAGGCCTTTGCCAGCGACGTCAGCACTTGCATATAATAGGGACTTGGCGGGTTGGATTTCGCCCATGGCACGACAGCACCCTGTTTCAGCGAAAGCGCCTCGTTCGGTACCACCAGTTGCGGATCAAACTCCAGCCGCTCTCCCAAGCCATCGCAATCGGGGCAAGCGCCTTGGGGGGCGTTGAACGAGAACAGGCGCGGCGCGATTTCGGCGATGGTGAAACCGCTGACCGGGCAAGCGAATTTCTCGCTGAATACGATGCGGTTGGGGGCAAGGCCTGTGCCCTTCATCGCGCCGCCGGTAACGTTGGCGGTGGGTGTTACATCTTGGGCGGTAAAGGTCGCGCGGACCTCGGCAACACCACTCGTGGCGCTCATCGCCTCCGCAACCGTCCCATCCGCCAAATCGACAAACGCCAGCCCATCGGCCAGCTTCAACGCTTGTTCAAAACTCTCGGCCAGGCGCTGCTGGATATCGCCCTTTACGACAATGCGGTCCACCACGACCTCGATGTCATGCTTGTACTTTTTGTCGAGCACCGGCGCTTCATCGATGGCGTAAAATTCGCCGTCGATGCGCACACGGGTGAAGCCGTCCTTTTGCCACTGAGCCAGCTCTTTACGGTACTCGCCTTTGCGCCCTTGGACGACTGGCGCCAGCAGATAGGCGCGTGTGCCCTCGGGCAGCTGCATCACGCGATCAACCATCTGCGTCACCGTCTGCGCAGTAATCGGCAAGCCAGTCGTGGGCGAATAGGGCACACCGACGCGCGCCCATAACAGCCGCATATAATCATAAATTTCGGTGACGGTCGCAACGGTGGAGCGCGGATTGCGCGACGTTGTTTTCTGCTCGATGCTGATCGCGGGGCTCAACCCCTCGATGTGTTCCACATCGGGCTTTTGCATCATTTCAAGGAATTGCCGCGCATAGGCGGACAGCGATTCCACATAGCGCCGCTGCCCCTCGGCATAAATCGTATCGAACGCGAGCGACGATTTTCCGCTGCCCGACAGGCCAGTGATCACGATCAGCTTGTCACGCGGCAGATCGATATCGATCCCTTTAAGATTATGCTCGCGCGCACCGCGCACTTTGATGTGAGTCAGCATACGGTAAACCTATGCTTTCGGATCGGGGTGAGTGACATGGCGGGAGACTTGTTCCATATTTGTTCAGTGTGCGCAAGGGGGCGCCAGCTTAGAGTTTCGTTTGGCCCGAGGGAGGCAGGATTTCAAGTGAGGGTTTTACCGATGTGGTGTGATGCGGGTCACAGGTGGGCGCGATTGAAATTCACTAAACAAGCGAACTTCAACAAACGGAACGAGAGAGGATTTTGAAATGATATCGATGAAACTGAAAACAGCTTGTGTATCGCTGATCGCAATTTCGGCATTTTCGATGGCGGCTTGTTCCCCAGAAAGTGGAGGGACGCCTGAAGGGACCGAGGGACTGAAAAATACGGCAAGTCTAGCCGAAGATGAGAAAATTGCGGGAGGCGAAGAGGGCGTTTCGTCTGATAGCGGCGCATATCCTGTGGACCCAAGCCTAGCCAATAACGAGGTTGTCGCCGAAGCCTTCCAAGGCTCGGGAGAAATTCTCAAAAGCCTCGAGGTGGAAAGTGCAGCGGAAACATCCCGTTTGCTTGCATTGCAGCCCATTACCGCAGACGGCACGACCGTTGAATCGATTATCCTGCCTGACGATCGCGTCAAAGTTACAAACACCGCGAGTTTCCCGCAGCGTGCGCAAGTGCTGATAGCACTCCCTGGCGGACGTTGTTCTGGTGTGATGGTGGGCAAGGACCTAGTGCTTACTGCGGGTCATTGCGTTCACAGCGGCGGCTCCGCGGGTGCATGGATGAAAAGCGCGACGGTATATCCTGGCCGTAACGGGACGACCTCGCCATTTGGTTCATGTACGGCCAAGCGATTTTACAGCGTGAAAGGCTGGACCGAGAGCCGTAATTCGAATTACGATTTTGGAGCCATCAAGCTCAATTGTGACATCGGTAATCGGGTAGGCTGGCTTGGCTTTTTCTTCCGTCCCGGATCACTGGTCAACTTGGCCGCAACGATTTCGAGCTACCCTGGTGACAAACCATTGGAGCAGTGGGCGCATACCGGTGCTGTCAAACAAAGCAATGACCTAAAAACTTACTACGACACCGACACTATGCCCGGCAACAGCGGTTCCGGCGTATTCGCTGCGTCTGGCGTTCCTGTCGGTTGCAACGGACCATGTGTCCATACGGCTCACGCTTACGGTGGGTCGCTTAATTCGGGCACAAGACTTTCTAGGGCCTTGTTTGACAACCTGCTGAAATGGAAAAATGAGCAGTGATCGCAGCAATTTTGACATCAGCGAAATTGTGTTTGACCAGCTTTGGCTTCCCATCGGCCCTTGATTCGCGCTAAATTGATGACTGTGCGACGCTATGCCAGATTCGTATTGACCTTCGCGACCCTTGTTGCGGTGTTGCCTGCTATGGCATCACCCGCACAGGCGCAATCGTCTTGGCTACACTGCAGGGATTTTGCCTCGGTACGGGAACAGCTGGAAAGGCTCTATCGTCCATTTGCGGTGCCGGTTGCGGTTCCGGAATTGGTGGATGATGTTGCGCGTCCTAAGACTCCCTCCAACCGGCTTGACAAAAGGCTGCTCGATACTGCGCTTGATAGCTATAACCGCAATATCTGCGGGAAATCGGGTGGTCGTGGTTTTGGCCCCTCGCAGATTGTCGTCGTCGATTTTGCCAAGCCTTCGTCGCAGCCGCGCCTCTATGCAGTCGATCTGGTGAGCAGACAGGGTTTAGATACGCCGGTGGCGGTTGCGCATGGCGTTGGTTCAGACCGTGATGATGATGGTGTCGCTGAACGCTTTAGCAACGTCTATAACAGCCTTGCATCGTCGCTAGGAGCGGCGCGTGGAGCAGAGCTTTATTATGGCATTAACGGATTGTCGCTGCGGCTAGACGGATTGGATCACAGCAACAGCGGCATGCGGATACGCGATATTGTCGCGCACAGTTACCAGGCCGAGCGGCGTCGCTATTTCAACGCCAGCTTAGTGCAGGTGCGCGGCGGAAAACCGGGGATGAGCGAGGGCTGTTTCGTCGTTGCACCGCATTTGCGCGATTGGTTGTTCGGCATCTTGCGCGATGGCGGGTTTCTCTATGCGGGACTTGGAGGCGATCGCGCCAAGGAGATGCCGGGGCCGGTGTTCCGGTCAGATGCGGTGGTGGGGGATGTGGTGTTTTTGCCGGGGACCGGGGGCTAGAGGGCATCCAGTTGTCTTTCCCCAAACCCTTTTACCCTGAGTAGGTGCCGAACGCAGCGAGGTGCCGTATCGGGGGCGAAGGCGGCGAGGAGCGCCTACGGTTGCGCGCACTGCCTGTCCTTCGATACACCACTTCACATGCGTTCAGCGGCACTCAGGACGAACGGGGTTTGGTACGGCTTGGTTCGGGTCCGATGCCAAAATCCTACCCCAACAACCGCGTAGCCATGGCGCGCACTTCGTCGGCCATATCGGGGCGCGACAAGGCTACCGCTAAATTAGCCTCTATATACCCCGCCTTGGACCCACAGTCATAGCGCGCACCGTCAAACGTCACGGCATGGAACGGCTGGCTGCCGATCATCTGCGCCATTGCATCGGTCAGCTGGATTTCGCCGCCTGCGCCTTTTTCTTGTGCAGCCAGCACATGCATGACTTCGGGTTGCAAGATATAGCGGCCCGATAGGATGAGGTTGGATGGCGCAGCCTCAACCGTCGGTTTTTCGACCAGTCCGCGGACTTCGGTCAGCTTGCCTTGCGCAGCGCCGGGGTCGATAACGCCGTAGCTGGAGACTTGCTCGCGGGGGACTTCGAGTACGCTCAACAAATTACCGCCGACGCGGTTATACTCAGCCATCATTTGCGCCATACAGCCGGGCGAGCCGTGCATGAATTCATCTGGCAGGAAAATCGCAAAGGGTTCATCCCCGACAATGTCGCGCGCGCACCAGATGGCATGGCCAAGGCCCATCGGCTCTTGCTGGCGTACATAAGCGCAATTGCCAGGGCCAAGGCGCGTAGGCTCCAATACCGATATGTCTTTGCCGCGGTCGAGCATGGTGCGTTCCAGCTCAAAGGCGATGTCAAAATGGTCCTCGATTGCACTTTTGCCGCGACCAGTGACAAAAATCATCTGTTCGATCCCCGCTTCGCGCGCTTCATCGACCGCATATTGGATCAACGGGCGGTCAACAATCGGTAGCATCTCTTTGGGAATTGCTTTGGTCGCTGGTAAAAAGCGGGTGCCAAGTCCAGCGACAGGGAAAACGGCTTTGCGGATAGGTTTATGTGCCATGCGAACCGGATACCCCAACTGTGTTAAAAGCGCATCAATGTTCGCTCAGCTTTGGAGCAAATTTGGCTTTTAGTTTCGCCAGCTTTGGTGGGATGACCGCAAGGCAATACGGATTGCGTTGGCCTTCGCCTGCCCAATATTCCTGATGATAATCCTCGGCTGGATACCATGTCGCCGGACCTTCAATGGTAGTGACAATCGGGGCTGGCCAATCGGGTTGGGCGCGTGCGATGCCAGCTTGTGCATCGCTATTCTGCGCATCATCCAACGGGAAAATGGCGGAGCGATATTGGGTGCCAATGTCATTGCCCTGGCGGTTCAACTGCGTCGGATCATGTGTGGCAAAAAAGACATCCAGCAGCTCTGCATAGCTAATCTCGCCATCGTCAAAGGCGATGCGGATGGCCTCGGCATGGCCGGTATTGCCGCTGCAGACCTGTTTATACGTTGGATCGGTGACTTGGCCGCCAAGATAGCCGCTTTCGACGCCTGTTACGCCGCGCAACTGGCCAAACACCGCCTCGGTGCACCAGAAACATCCACCTGCAAAAATTGCTTCAGCCATTTTGATCCTTTAAGTCACAGCGGTCTTTGCCGCTTCGCGTTTATCTTCACGGCCACGTACGACCAGAAGATACATGGCGGGCGTGACGATGCGCGACAAGAGGGTGGACGAAATAAGTCCGCCGATCAGAACAATAGCCAGTGGACCGTAAAGGCTGCCGCCAAACAATGCGAGCGGAAGCAGCCCACCGATGGCGGTCACCGAGGTGAGCAGGACGGGTAAAAAGCGCACTTCGCCAGCCTGTTCAATCGCTTCGCGCAATCCCAAACCGCGCGCGCGGAGCTGACTCGTGAAATCAACCAGCAGGATTGAGTTCTTAATCTCAATCCCGATCAAAGCAACAAAACCGATGACCGCCAAAAATGACATATTGTTGCCGGTAAGCAACAATCCGATCAGCCCGCCAAAGGTGCCCAGCGGAATGACGCCGGCAACGACCAAGGCTTCACGGAATTCGCCAAACTCGGCAACCAATATGCCAAAAATGATGAACAGAGCGATGAGGACTATGGGCCCAAATCCGCTGAAAGTTTCGCGTACTTTTTCGGCTTCGCCGCCGACGCGGATCGAATAGCCTGTGGGCAGTTTTAACGTATCGAGCCGCGCTTTCGCATCTTGCGCTACTTTGCCGGTCACTGCGCCGGGTTTCAGCTGAGCGGAGATTTCAACGACACGTTCCAGGTTGCGGCGTTTAATCAGCGGCGGGACCGAAACCAGTTGCGGGTCGGTGATTTCGGCAAGCGAAACCGGCGCACCACCGCGCGTTGGCACATAGATAGCGTCGAGTGCGGAGACGGGTTGGTTGCTTTCCAGCGGCAGCCGGACCGTCACCGGATAGCTATCGCCTTCACTATCGCGGAAAAGGCCTGCGCGTTCACCCGATAAAGCCAGACGGATTGTCCGGCGCGGCGAACCTGCCGGAATATCGAGCACCGCCGCCTTGGCATCATCAATCCGCATATCCA
>JANOTI010000038.1:0-6320 GCA_031416255.1 Sphingomonadales bacterium
TGTCCAGCGAAGGCGAGCAGCGGCAGCTTGAAGTGCGTGACGAAGGCGGAGGACTCGCGCCCGATTTCAATATCGAAACGATCAGCAAGGAGAGCTTGGGCATGAGCTTGATCCAGGCGCTATCGCATAGCGTGGGTGGAACCGTTGATTTTCTGGGTACGAATGGGACAACGATTCGAATTCGTTTTTAGAACCGAGGTAGGTTTAAAAATTTCCCATGCTGAACTGATCGCCTTGTCCGAAAGCCCAGATACCGATCAACCGCTTCCACGTCCCAAGATCCTAAGCGGATCATCGGAGGCCAATTATTCGGGGATGATTGAACCCCCATAATCGATCACTCCGCGCTCCATCTGCGCGGCCATCGCTGCATGGTCCATCACAGTATCGTCCGTATCGCCTGTGAATACGCTGCTGCCGATTAGCCGCACCCGCTGCCCGTTGGCATGATGCCCGTGCATGCGCCAGAGGATCGCGGTTTGTGTTTCCCCGACCACAGCGTGTTCAAAATAGAAGCTGGCATCTTGTAGCTGCCGGATAAGCGCGGGCAGCCATTTGCGGTCATAGAGGTTAAAGGCCCGGCCGTTCCACGCTTGATGGAGCCAGTTGGCAATAGCGCGGGCATCCTCTGGAAAGCCGGGCGGAAGCAGTGCGCTGTCACTTGCCGCATATTGCCCTTCGCCACTGCGCAATTCGCCGAGCGGTGGATGCGCAGGTACGGCCGTTTTTGGTTCGCCACGGTCTTCGATGACGACTTCGCGCACGATGCGCCCTTCTTCGCGCCAGACCCAGCGATGGCCGTGCCAGCCGTTAGTTTTATAAGCAATCATACCGCCAATATCGGCGGTAACAATGACGTCTGCGGCATCATCATTCACCCAAACAGCTGTGATGGCATCGCGGCCTTTGATGAGCCCCAAACTATCCTCGCGCGTGGCGCGGTGGACATGGCTGTCGGCAAGGGCCGCAAGGTTGCGGTCACGGCGCAATGTAACTTCGAGGTTGGCCAAGTCACTCAAAGCCCACCCTCCATCTGGCGCATAAGCGCGACTTCATCAAACACCGTCACTTCATCAACAATTACAGCATGTGCAATGCGCCAATGCGTGACAGCAAGGATGTAAATCGGCTCGCCAGTTGCTGCGCCATAAAGCGCACCGCCATCATGTGTGCCGGCTAGTTCCCAGCGCACAGCGATCATATCATCAACCGTCGCAATATGCTGAATAGTTATTCGCGCATCGCCAAAACTACCGATCAGCGCGGTAAACCAGCCCGTAATTTCGCCCCAGCCAAACAGTCTTCGTCCACCCGGACCGCTCCAATGGGCTGCCGAGGAATAGGCATCGCGCACCATGCCAAACCGCCGGTGGTTGACGATGGTGTCAAAAAACGCATGCGCAAAGCTGTGTGGGTCGGCTTCGGGGTTAGGTAATGCTGCGCTTGGAAAGGTCGTTGGCGCAGATGAAAGAACGCGCTCTATCGCCGCTTTGCGCCATTCTGCACGACCGCCTGTTGCTTTATCCGCTGCGGCATGATCGCGGGCGACTGCTCTGGGATGATAACCCAACTCAAGAGCCATTGCGCTGTAATCACGCACCAGCCATTCCTCGATAATCAGGTTCTCTTTGCACAAACAATCGGCGATTGTCGTGAAGGTGATGCGCTTGCCTGTTGCTGGCCCAAGCTCCGATGTGCCGAGATTGGTCGCGCTGCTGGTGATCCGGTGCGAGGACAAATAGGCGCCGTCGCCCTCATCCGACCAGATGACGGCTTCCCCGGTCAATGTCCGGTCGGGGAAAGCCGACAGTGTTCTTGATGTTCCCGCAATCACACCGTCCATTCCGAATACCGGGCCGGTCATCATGTGCACGACAATATCCGGTGCATAATGTGTTGCGATCAAACCGACGTCCTTTTGCTCCCAGATACGGTGCGTGCAGCGCAGGATGTAATCGATGATGTCGCTATATTCTTCACCAAAACCCGGAATATTCTGACGGCGACCACTCTGAGGTGCCAAAATTTGTGCGATGTCTCGGCCCCCAATGTTCGGAATGGCTCCATTGGGAAACGCCATCATACGTGGACCAGGAATGTGACTGCGCCCGTGTCGGAGCAAAGACGGCGCGGCATACCCGCAGGCAGGCTGATGGTATCGCCTTCGACCAAAGCAACAACGCCATCGGCGCATTCGATATCTACGCACCCTTTATGGACGAACAACACTTCCCTGTCATCTGCCCCTCCCCAGTCGATGGATTCACCAAGCCCGATGTCAACGCGGTCAACGCAAAAGCCATGGTCCCAATTGAGCGGAGCCTCTGCGCCGATGATGGTGGTTACGTCGGTGCCGTCGGCGTCTTTGTTTCGCCAGACTATTGCTTCAGCCTGATCGGATGTCATCCGGCGAAGGGCATCTGCGTCGTGGCGTGACGTCGGGGCCATTGCAGGCACATTCATTGGCATAATCTCGCCAGCCGCTGTGTCCACAAGCGATCCGTTTTCAAGAAGAACAAGCCCATAGTCCTTTGCCATGTCGAATACTTTGGGGGCCCACGTCACGCGGCCAGGATTATCCAACCCCAATACGGCCCACAAAAACCCCGGACTACCATCCGCAGCGGCCTTCGTTGCGGTAAAGCCGCGGAACACGCGTGTGGGAATTGAAATAACATCGCCTGGATGAAGTTCGACCTGTGCATCCTCACCATGCTCGCCCAGATCGAAGCGCCAATGGCCGCTGTGAACCACGAATACCTCAGCCGTATCGTGGCTATGCTGCGAATTCACACAGCCCGGCGGCTGCCGGGCACCGCCGATATTATAACCATGCGGCTCTGCAATATGGACATGCTGGTCAGGGTTTTCGGAAACACCTGGGCCAATGATGGTGAAATTTTCCTTCGCCTCTGATCCAGGTGTCCGGCAATCAATAAAGGCGTTGTAGCAGGGAACAAGATTGCCATAGCGCACCAGCCGCTGCGACAGCATATGTGCGGTCCAGTTTTCGATTCTGGCATTTTGGTCGGCCATGTGTTTCCTGCTTTTCCGTAAGTTTTGGGCAAAATTACTCTGCGCTGCAAATAACGGTTTACGGCGATTGCATTCGAAGTCAATAATGGTGGCAATGAAGTGATAGGAATGGCTTTGGATAAAACGCGCTACTGGCAGCTGATTGAAAGCAACCGGGACCTCGGCAAAAGTTACGTGTCATTCACGGACACTCTGTATGCGACCGATTGCAATTTCAACGCAGGCGCTCCGGTCGATCATTGCGCTGGTACAGCGTCTATCCTTGAACATTTTTGGCAACCGCTGGTTCACGCTTTTCCTGATCTTGAACGCCGCACCGACATTTTGATGAGCGGGCAATTCAAAGACGGGGATTGGTTTGCCTCGTCTGGGTATTTCGTCGGTCATTTTCAAAATGACCTGTTCGGCATCAAGGCCAGCGGACGACCGCATTTTTTGCGCTATGGCTGGTTTGACCGCGTGGTCGGCGACACAGTGGTTGAAAGCTATGTGCTCCTTGATCTGACGCGGCTCATGATTGAAACGGGTCAATGGCCACTGCGCCCCCAATTGGGCGAAAACTGGTCACCTGCGCCTGCAACGCAAGATGGCGTGACCCTTTGCGCGGCGGACCCTGTCGAGTCCGAAAAGAGCTTGAAACTGGTCGAAGCGATGATCGCAGGGTTGATGTCGTACGACCAGAAATCGCTGTCGAGCATGGGCATGACACGCTTCTGGACGCCGCAATTCCAGTGGTACGGCCCCGGCGGTATTGGCAGTGCACGCGGCCATGCTGATTATGAACGTGCGCATCAGGGGCCGTTCCTTAAAGCCTTTCCGGACCGAATAGGCGGGAACCATAAATGCCGGATTGGTGAAAATAGCTACGTTGCCTCAACCGGTTGGCCCAGCATCAACGCCACGCATTCGGGCGATGGTTGGATAGGCATTCCGGCGACTGGCAAACGCATTACGCAACGGATCATGGATTTTTGGCGACGCGAGGATGATTTGCTCGTCGAGAATTGGGTGTTCATCGACATGGTCGATTTAATCGGCCAATTTGGCATTGACCTACTGCCGGGCCACAAAAGGAAAACACCATGATCCGCGCCCAAGAATTCACACAAGGACGGCGCTTCGCTGCGCTTGCGTTCCTACTGGTGGCCTATTTCTTTTACGCATGGTCGTGGAACACGGTCGATATCCTTCGTCCCTATATTAAGGAAAGCCTAGGCCTGACCGATTTTCAGGCGGGGTCAGCCTATACTCTCCAATCGGTTGGCGCGATTGTCGGCGCGGTTGTGATGGGACAGGTTGCAGACAAGATTGGTAGGCGGAATGCCTTGGTAATATCGATGGTCGGCTACGGCCTCGGCCTCTTCGGTGCGCTGGTGATCACCGATTACACCGGATTGATGATCCAGCGGATTGGGCTTGGATTCTTTATGGGCTCAATGTTCCCGATTGCCGTCGGCATTTACTCCGGACTGTTCGCACGCGATGTGCGCGGTGTGATCGCCGGATTTGTTTTGGGGACGTATAACCTTGCCGTTGCAGCTTTAGGCTTTATGTCCGCAGCCGCCTTCAAGGCCGGGTATGACTGGAAGATACTGTTATGGGCCGGCGGTGTGCCCGTCGCCATCGCACTTTTCGCATTTCTGGTCATCCCCGATGACCGGCACTTCATTCCGATGGACGGTGCAAGTGATGATGAAGCGGTAGCCAAATCAAAGCTGCCGATCACGGAATTGTTCAAACCCGGCGTGGCCAAACAAACGCTACTGCTGGCAACAATGACGGGTCTCAATTTCTTTGCCTATCAGGCGTTCACCGGCTGGGCGACAACCTACTTAAAGGAAGACCGTTCCATACCCGACACCGTCGTTGGCGATGTGCTCGGCTGGCAGTTTATAGGCGCTGCCATTGGTGGCCTCGTCTGGGGCTTTATCAGCGACCGGTTCGGGCGTCGCAACGCCGCGTGGGGCTTTGTCGCTGCAGCAGCCATCATTCCGGTTTATCTGTTTGTGCCGATGCCAATCGGTTTGCTCGAACTCACTGGCTTCACTTATGGCATCATGCTGTCGTGCAGCGCGATTTGGGGGCCATGGCTGTCGGAATTATACCCTCCGCACCTGCGCTCGACAGCAGCCTCCATCTTTAACTGGGGCCGCGTGATCAGTATGACAGCCCCACTCATCACAGCACCGCTCGCTGCAGAATTTGGCCGCGCGCCGGTGATGAGTTTAGCCTCAATAAGCTTTTTAGCCGCAGCTATCATCTGGCTGCGCATGCCCGAAACGGTCGCAAAGCGGATGTAATCTTACGCGGCCAAAAATACCATCGCGTCGCTCTGGAGCGAGCGTAATGGCATTCTATCTCAACACGCCAATGGTTTGCTAATTATTTCTGATGGACCAAAAGCTACAACAGCCTTGCCGATCAAGGTTTTGCACACTGCCAATGCCATTTTGGCGCTAGCGAATATGTTGGCAATCCCCAAAGCCCCATGTATTTCCGCAAAAAAATGCAAAGGGGTCGGGAGTATGCTATTATGGAATGGTGCCCCAGGCCGGACTCGAACCGGCACTCCTTTCAGAACAGGATTTTGAATCCAGCGCGTCTACCAATTCCACCACTGGGGCAACGTGGAACGCCTATAACGTTGTCCTTAAAACACGCAACGCCAAAAGCGTGCGATTGGGCAATTCATTGACTTCCCGCTGTTCGCAAAGGTCAAGCAGGCTTCACGCCGGCAACCGTGAAGCACTCTAGCCTCTATGCTGCAGTTGAACCCGCTTTATTTCTTCAGTTCCTTTGCCAAGGTCTTTTGCGTCGCTTTGCCATAAGGCGGTTTGAAGCCCGCAAGCCCTGCAACATCAAGCCCCGGCTGGCGATAGACAGCGCGCATGTGGCTGAATGTTTTGAAGCCATCCGCGCCATGGTAATTCCCCATGCCCGATGGTCCGACACCGCCAAACGGCAGATCCTCCATCGCATTGTGGAACAGCACATCGTTGACGGTGACCCCGCCTGAAACCGTGCGGGACAGGACCTTGTCTTCCTCGGATTTGTCCGCGCCAAAATAATACAGCCCCAATGGACGATCATGGTCGTTCACATAATCAATGGCTTCATCGATGCTGGCATAGGTCATCACCGGCAAGATAGGACCGAAGATTTCGTCCTGCATGACCTTCATGTCTTCGGTCACATTGCGCACAATCGTCAGCGGCATTTTGTGGCCGTTTGACGTGCTGAAATCTTCACCGCCGGGGTTGATCTCGATCAGTTCTGCGCCTTTG
>JANOTI010000039.1:0-2945 GCA_031416255.1 Sphingomonadales bacterium
AAGTTCATCGAAGGCGGCACACGGATCGCGATCGACGGCGAACTGCCAATGAACACGGGCGGCGGGCAATTGGGCTGGGGCCGGTTGCACGGTTTTGGCTATGCCTATGAAAGCGTCGTGCAACTGCGCGGGCAGGGCGGAGCGCGGCAGATTAAGGGCGATCCGAGGCTTGCGGTGGCGACGTCAGGCGGCGGGCCGATGGCAGCGGCGTTGTTGCTGGCGCGGGATTGATTCCGCTCACCAAACCAGCGGCACAGACTCCGGCCCGATGACGCCGCCGGGACGGTAAATCGTTTCGGCACCCGGTTTGATTTTGAAATCGGGAATGCGTTTCAGCCATTCTTGCAGCGCGATCTTGATCTCCAGCCGCGCTAGATGCGCACCCATGCAGCTGTGTACACCGACCGTGAACGCCAGAATGATCTTTTTGGGCCGGTGAAAATCAACTTCGCTGGGATTGGGAAAGACATCGGGATCGAAATTGCAGGCGGGCAAGATGCTCGTAATTTTGTCGCCTTTTTTCAACTGAACGCCGCGAATTTCGACGTCTTGCGCCACCGTGCGGCCAGAAAAAGTCACCGAACGGACGCGGAGCAATTCCTCGACCTGCGCGTTGATATTTTCGGGATTATCGATGATTTCCTGCCGCCGATCAGGGTTCTCGGCAAGCCAGACCCACATATTGTTCAGCGTCGCGAACACCGTATCGAGCCCCGCGATAAACAGGAAAACGACAAAGCCATACGCTTCTTTTTCAGAGATTTTTTGGCCATCAAATTCAGCATGGGCAATACGGCTGACCAGCCCATCGTCGGGATTAGCCTGTTTTTCGGCAATCGCGATTTTCAGATAATCGCCAATGGTTTTCAGCGTGTCGCCCATGATTTTGCGATCATTGGAATGCAGCAATGCCATAGCCCAGCTGACGAAGGTGTCGGACATATCACGTGGCAAGCCCATCAGGTCGAGAAACACCAAAACCGGCAAAGGGCGACCAAAGACTTCGTCAAATTCGCATTCGCCTTTGCCGATGATGTCGTCGATCAGCTCGTTGGCCAACGCACGGATGCGCGTCTCCAGTTTCAGCACACCCTGCGGGCTTATGATGGGGTCAACGATATTGCGATATTTGCGGTGATCAGGTGGATCGATTTCGATGGGGATAAAGTAGAAATAATCCTCTGGATCGCGCGGAAAGGGAGTTGCGTCTTCGTTGGAGAAATACTCGGCATGGCGCAGCGCGAACAGTGCGTCTTCGTGCTTTGTCATCACCCATGCATTACCGAACGGTCCGACGTCATAGAATATCGGCGGGAATTTTTCGTGCATTCCGGCAAAGAATTTATACGGATCGGAAAGAAATTCCGGGCTGTAAATCAGCCCCGCCTGACGCACCAATTCTGGTGGCACATGATCAGGGACTTGATCCATGCCGAAACGGCGGACGATGTTAGTTGGGGCTACCGGATTCGCGGGGTCGATGCGCATGCTATTGTTCCTCGCGATCAATACTGGTGTTCGGGCAGATGAACGATCAAGCCGTCGAGCTCTGCGGCGATCACAATCTGGCACGACAGGCGGCTGGTGGATTTCACTTCATCCGATGTGGATTCGAGCATGTCGATCTCGTCTTGAGAGGTCGGCGTTCCGGCCTTGTCGGCCCAGGCATCGTCAACATAGCAATGGCAGGTCGCGCACGCCAGGCCGCCTCCGCATTCGCCGATAATACCGGGTAAATCATTGTTGAGCGCGCCGCGCATGACATTGTCGCCCTCGGCAACATCAACGACATGCTCGGCCCCACTGAATTCAACATAAGTAACGGCTGGCATATGCGTCCTCACAAGGTGCTCTAGTTTTTGAATGCAGCGTTATCGCGCTGGCTGCGAAAGGGAAGTTTCTATTGATTTGGTATTGCGAGTATCGGTGGGGCGTTGCTCCTTAGTCGGTTGCCAGCCTTGCCTCGGTTTCGGAAATTTCCGATTTCAGCCACATCGTTTCGGACAGGTTTTTGGATCCGCTAGCCGCAAGTAAAGCCTCCAACGCCGCCTTTTTCACTACCAGCGCGTTGCTATGCGCGGGCTCTACACCCAAAGCAATATCCAGCAAATGGATCGCCTCCAATGGCTGTCCAGCTTCGACATGCACTTTTGCTCGCCGCGCAAGAACTGCAGCACCGCCGGTGAGCTCAACCAGATCGGCATTCACCGCAGAACGCGGCACATGATACAACGCGGTCGTGCCGTCTTCGTAATGGAACCAGCCCGAATACTCGTCCCAGATCGTCTTCACAGCCCATGCGATTTTGCCGTGAAATTCGCCTATCGTCAGGTGTGCGGGCAGCTTCACGTCGCGCATCAATTCATGCACTGTCCTGCCCGCATTCATGCCGTCCAGCGTATAGTCACGGACATAGGTTATCGCGCCGATCATCGTGTCAATATCGGCGCGGATTTTGGCCGCGCCGCGAATGGGTTCGCCGTGCCCCGTGATGATGATCTCGGCACTCAGGCTTTTCAGCTTTTCCAGACTTTTCAGGGTGTTCCAAACCAAACGTGGCTTGTCGCCGCGCAACGTGCAGAAAAACGGCATCGACAGCCAGACTGGGCCGACCAGATTGCCGGTAAACGCGACTTTTTCCTGTGGCATCCAGATGATCAGATTATCGACCGTTTCGCCTTCTGGCGCGTGGATTATCTCGAACTGGCGACCGCCTTGTTCAAAGGCGAACAGGCCATCCACCAACAAGTCCGGCAAGAAATCCGGCGGCGGCTTTGGCGTGCCACCGCGCTTTAACGTGCTGCCCCATAATTTCTTGCTGCGCGGCCCGAAAAATGGTTGCAACTGCTTCATATCGCCCCAGGCTTCATTGAACCCCGGGCCGCCAATGACAACAGTATCGGGCTCTTTGAAATCGAGAACACAGCCGAAATGGTCGGCATGGC
>JANOTI010000040.1:0-14019 GCA_031416255.1 Sphingomonadales bacterium
CAGTCCGTGGCCCAATATTCCGTTGGCTTCGGCTTCTTTCTGTGTTTTTTTGACGCTGTCGGTCAGCTCCGCAGTTTGCGCAACGTGCTGCTCTTCGCTCCATTCACCGAGCAAAATCAGATGCGCCTTTAACCGGTTGACTGGATCACCCAGCGGCCATTTGTCGAACTCTTTGGCGGCGCGGTACGCTTCGGGATCATCCGAGGTAGAATGCCCCTCTGCACGATACGTGAAATACTCGATAAAAGTCGGGCCGTTATTGGTGCGCGCACGGTCGGCCGCCCAGCGCATCGCTGCGTAAACCGCCAATGGATCGTTGCCATCCACTCGCAATGACGCGATGCCATAGCCAACACCGCGCGCGGCAAAGGTCGTGCGTTCACCGCCAGCTATCCCCGAAAAAGACGAGATCGCCCATTGGTTGTTGACCACCTGCATGATGACTGGTGCGTTATACACTGCCGCAAACGTCATCGCTGCGTGAAAATCGCCCTCAGCGGTCGATCCTTCACCGCACCAGACCGCCGAAATCCTTGTATCGCCGCGCGACGCACTCGCCATCGCCCAACCAACCGCTTGCGGATATTGCGTCGCCAGATTGCCCGACACGCTGAAAAAACTGTGGCTGGGGGCCGAATACATGATCGGTAATTGCCGCCCCTTGAGATGATCCGACCGGTTCGAATAAATCTGATTCATCATCTGCACCAGCGGATAGCCCCGCGTAATAAGGATGCCTTGCTGGCGATAGCTGGGGAACGTCATGTCGTCGCTGGCCAATGCCATTGTCGTGGCAACCGAGGTCGCCTCTTCACCCGTCGATTTCATGTAGAAGCTGGTTTTGCCCTGCCGTTGCGCACGGAACATACGGTCATCAAAGGCGCGGACCATCATCATATTGCGCAACATTAGCCGAAGTTGATCGGCACTGAGGCCGGGATTCCAGCTGCCCTTGGCCTGCCCGTCATCATCGAGCACGCGGACGAGGCCATAAGCCAACGCTTGCATGCTGGCGGGTAACGAAGCCTCATCGGGCTTAGCGATCATATCGACCGGTGGCACTACAACATCGCTAAAGTCCGCCTCGTCACCGGGGCGGAATTTGGGTTCGGGTATGTGCAGGCGCAGCGGCCCTGTATTGGACTTAGTGTTTGTCATCGCTTCCTCTCCAGCCAGTCAAAGACCGGCGGCGAATCACATGTCAATGTTGTCCGCTTTTGTTATTTTATTTCAACCTTTCATTTAGGTCAACAACCCTTACCTATACCGCGACAGGAGCTGCGATATGCGCTTGCGGTGTATAGTTAAGCACTTCAAAATCCTCAATTTCATAGCCAAAAATGCTATCAGGCTTGCGCAACAAGTGCAGCGTAGGATTGCCCCCCGGCGTCCGCAACAATTGTTCTTCTACTAAATCAGCATGGTTCAAATACAGGTGAACATCCCCGCCATGCCAGATCAATTCGCCGGGTTCATACCCCGTTTGCTGCGCCAACATGCGGATCAGCATCGCGGCCGAAAACACATTGAAGCCAAAGCCCAGCCCAAGGTCGCAGCTGCGCTGAAACAACAGCCCGCTGAGAACACCATCGGCAACATGAAACTGATAGGTTTTGTGGCAAGGCGGCAGCGCCATTTGGTCTAGTTCTGCAACGTTCCAGCCTTCAAAAATATGCCGCCGCGAACCCGGATTTTTTTTCAGGCTCTCGACGAGCAATTCGATCTGGTTGATGCCTTTTTCAGCGCGCCGATAAAGCCCCTGCCCCGCATCTTCGTACCGCGGCCAGTTCACCCATTGCGCGCCATAAACCGGCCCCAGATCACCCCATTGTTCGGCAAAACTGATGTCGTCGATGACGCGCTGTTCGAAATCATCCTGCGCAATCGGGTCACCGGTTTCGCGCCGGTATCTGTCAAGCGGCCAGTCAGTCCATATCCTTACCTTTTGCTTCAACAACGACCGGATATTGGTATCGCCCGTGAGAAACCACAGCATCTCTCGCGCCGCAGTTTTCCAGTAAATCCTTTTTGTGGTTAGCAATGGGATCGCGTTGTCCGACAAATCAAACCGCATTTGCGCCCCAAAAAGCGATTTTGTGCCAACACCCGTGCGGTCCTTTTGCACAGTTCCTTGAGTCCAGATACGCCGCATCAGGTCAAGATATTGCTGCTCATAATGCGACATTAGTTACGCTTTCCCTGAATGATTCTCGTACTCCCAAGCTAGGCATCGATGGCGTGAAGAGCAACCTATGCAGCAAGAAACTCTGCGCTTGAAAGCTATGCTACCGTTTTTTGTAGCACTCTCTCAGCCACTCCTGACACAGCATAGGCGCCGGTTACAGAATTGCTCTGCCGTGTTGGGCAATGGCTTAATCTGACGGAGCGCGCATCTTCGCGCCTGCCCTCCTTGCTATTGACCATCGTTACAAGCCGTTACAGTGAATTCTACCTCGGAGTTAACCATTCCTTTAGGCTAATTCTGTAGTCAAATAGCATGCATGCGCGCATTGTCATTGTGGACGACCGGGCAACGAACCTACGCATATATGCGCAGTTTGTTTCCATGATGGGTCCTGAGTTCTCCTCCAAATGCTTTCAAAGCGCGGTTGACGCACTTGCATGGCTGGAAACAGAGTCCGCCGATCTGCTGATCGTTGATTACCGTATGCCGGAAATGAATGGTGCGGAATTTATCCGGCGCGTGCGTGCTCGCGGTGCCGGGGGCGGCGCTCCAGCTATTGTCATTACTGCACGCCAAGACCGCGAATGTAGGATTACAGCGCTTGATGCCGGGGCTACTGACTTTCTGCAAAGTCCTGTAACCCACACCGAATTCCGTGATCGCGCATTGTTGCTCATCAATCAGCTTCGTAAAAGCCGCGAACTTGAAGGCCATGCCACTGCACAATCCGCTTCCGGGCTGAGCGGTTCTGACGGGCCGATTGTCGCCAAGTCGATGCTCGAACAGATTATCGATACAACGCCAATCATGATGAACGCGACAGACCGGAACGGCAAATTCCTGTTTATGAACAATTACCAAGCCGCGCTCGTCAATAAAGATCCAGACTCGCTCGTTGGCCAATCGGTTTACGATGTGCTGCCGACTGCATTGGCTGATCGCGAACGTCGTCGGAACAATGTCATTATCGAAACCGGCAATTCGATACCGAATTATGAAGAAGTTTATGTCAGCGATGGCGTATCGCTGACGTTCCATTGCAACAAGTCGCCGTTGAGAAATATGGACGGCCATGTGATGGGTGTGTTGACCTCAGCAGTGGATATAACCGCACGCAAGTTTGCTGAGGAGCATCGGGCTCATTTGGCGCTGCACGACATACTCACTGGCCTGCCGAACAGAGCCTTGTTATCGGAAAACGTCCGGTCAACGATTGATGATTGCGCTGAAAATGGCGAAATCGCTGCGCTTTTGCTGGTTGATTTGGATCGTTTTAAGGTCATCAACGACACCCGTGGCCATCAGGCAGGGGACATGCTGTTGCGGTCCGTTGCCGAACGGATCAGCAGCAATCTTGGTCCATCGTGCTTTGCCTCGCGTATCGGTGGCGACGAGTTTGCAATAATTCTGCGCAACGTAGCCAGTGTTGAAGATGCTGCGGCACAAAGCATGAGTTTGTTGGCACAAATCAGCGAGCCGTACCGCGTAAACGATTCTGAACAGCTTATCGGGGCCAGCATCGGTATCGCTATGATCCCGCATGACGGAACGTCACCGGATGAACTGCTTCGCTTGGCTGATCTATCGATGTACGAGGCGAAATCGAAAGGCCGCAATGGCCTGTGCTTCTTCTCGCCAGAGCTTAACCACATCGCCCAGCAGAATGCAGAGGTCGAGGCGGATTTGCGAGCCGCGCTTGAAACGAACCAATTCGTCCTAGAATATCAACCGATTATCGATGCAGTGTCAGGCGATTATTGTGGCTTAGAAGCGTTACTGCGCTGGAACCACCCCGTTCGTGGACGGTTGATGCCTAGCGAATTCATCCGGGTGGCCAATGACTCCGGATTGATAAACCGCATGGGCCTTTGGGTTATCGATGATGTCTGCCGCCAAATTGCGGATTGCCGTCGCGATGGCATCGCAATCCCGCACATCGCCATCAACGTTTCCCCACGCCAATTTCAAATGCCAACGACAAGCGATGACATTTTGGCATGCGCAGCCAAATATTCGGTCGGCCCCGGCCAACTGACGGTAGAGATCACCGAAGAACTGCTTTTGGACCAGAGCCCTAGCCTGCAAGCACAGCTTGAAAATCTGCGAGCCAACGGAGTTGATATTTCGATCGACGATTTCGGTACCGGCTATTCATCGTTGCAATATCTGCGCGATTTGCCCGCGAAGCGTCTGAAAATCGATCAAACGTTCGTTGCCCGCATTGAAAACTCCGCAGCAGATCGCGCGATTATTTCAACGATTGCCCATCTCGCTCACGCTTTGGACATGCGAGTTGTCGCCGAAGGTGTCGAAACCGAAGGGCAAAGAGTACTGCTTCAGGCAGCCGGCTGTGACGAATTGCAGGGCTATCTTTTTGGTCGTTCGTTGACAATCCAACAGATTTACGCCCTGTTTTCTGATGGTCCCGCTCGTTTCCAAGAGGTTGGCCAATGAAGTTCAAGACCTCAAAAACGCCCGATCCCGCGCACGATGCTGTCGTACCTGCGCATGAAATCGAGATGGCAAAGAACCGGCTGGTTCTTGGTTCCTTCGCATGGATTGCGTGTTTTTTCCTGAGTGCTGACGCATTCATCCTCTATGCGTTTGCGTGTTATCAAACAATCAATCTGTTGCTTTATACCTTGGTCCGCTCGAAAAAAATGCCAAAGGAAGTCTATTTTCTGACGGGCATCATTGTCGATAGCGTCATGGCAAGCTCGATCCTTTTGTATTCTCCAGAGGCAACATCCTTTGTTTACCCGCTGTTTTTGTGGATGACATTGGGCACTGGGTTTCGACTTGGGTTGAAATGGCTGTTTGTAGCATCCATTTTTTCGACAGCGACCTTCGGCCTGCCCGTCCTCCTGACACCGTATTGGCAAGATAATGCAGCCTTGGGCTACAGCCTGACTTTGGCGCTGCTCATCATTCCGCTCTATTGCTCAAAATTGATCCGCAAATTGTCTCACGCGAAGGATCAGGCTGAAACAGCGAACCGTGCCAAAAGCTATTTTTTGGCAAGCGTGAGCCACGAGCTGCGTACACCGCTAAATGCGATTATCGGTTATGGCAATCACATGCAGCAGTTGGAAATGCCCAAAAACCAACACGACATGATCGACGCCAGCGTGAAAGCAGGCGAGCATTTGCTGCATCTGATCGATCAATTGATCCAAATAGCACGCAACGATAGTGAAGCGGCAAAAGTTCAGCACAAACCAATGAAGACAACCGAAATTCTGACCGAAATCCGGGATATCATGCAGGTCAGAGCCGCGGAAAAGTCATTGACGATACAACTGCATGCCGAGCCATTTTGCGATACAGAAATCAATGCTCCAACCGACGTGGTGCGCAACATCCTGCTCAATCTGGTGGCCAATGCCATCAAATTTACCGAAGCTGGTACTGTGACAATTTCCGGGAAACTGGTCGATGAGGGCGACAATACTTCATTGTGCTTGATCGTCGCCGATACGGGCATTGGCATCGCACAAAGTGCATTGAAGCGCATCTTTGAACCATTTCAACAAGCCGACGAAACCGTCATGAACCGCTTTGGTGGAACCGGGCTGGGGCTCGCTATTTGCCGACAGTCGCTCGACCAAATTGGTGGCGCAATCACAGTTGAAAGCGATTTGGGTCAAGGCACGCAATTTTACGTCACTATTCCCGTCGAAAGGATTAGCTATGATGGCTCAATCGCTGAGGGTGTGCCCGTACTGGAACCTGCTATCAAACTGCTTGCCCTTGGCACGTTTGATGCCAGCTTTTTATCAAAGGCCCAGGCTGCCGGTAATTATCATGTCCGCAGTATAGCCTGCAGCACCCGGGCTGACCTGCTCACCGCGATGAACAAAGTCACGCTCACTGATTACCGAATTGCCATTCTCGACAATCACCTTGCGGCTTTGTTTCCGGTTGATGATGCATTGTGGCAAGCGTTTTCCGACGCTCAGGTCGCTCCTGTCTTGGTTGCAAACGCTGAAGAAATGGACCTTGAGGATATCGAGATACGGGCAGCCTTTGCGACTGTCATTCCTGCCGTTCCGCAGTTCGACGAGGTACGCAGCGCAATCCGTATCGGCTGCTCCTTTGCCGGTGGAAAATCTGTCACGTCATCGACGCACCACGAAACACGCAAGACCTATCGCCCACGCAAAGTCCTTGTTGCCGACGATAACAGGACAAACCGTAACATTCTCGCCGCCATTCTCGAGGCGGCAGGCCATGAGATCATCATGGTTTGTGATGGTGATGAAACGCTGGAGGCGCTAGAAAAAGAAGCGTTCGATATCGTGTTGCTTGATGTAAATATGCCAAGACTTGACGGTATAACGGCTTGCAAAATGTGGAGGCAGATCGAAGGGGGGCGTCAACGCACTTCGATCGTCGGTGTAACTGCGGATGCAACAATCGAAACCGAAGAACGCTGCTTGAGTGCGGGAATGGATTTACGGCTTACTAAGCCTGTAAACGCGCAGCTGTTGCTGGCGACCATCGATCAATGCTGTGAAAACAACGGTGATCGGGTCGAGCTTCCAGAGGCATCAAAAGATCCGTTGAAGAAGGTCATTCCATTTGATCCGTCAAAACGATCAGCGATAACAGCAAAAATCGACATGACGCAGATCGACTATCTACGCACCATTGGCGATCAGAGTTTTGTTGACGATATGATCGATAGTTTTTTCACTGATGCGACAGAATCATTGGGCACAATGCAGCTGTCCGTCACTAACCATGATCTCAACCAATTCCGCTTTGCTGCGCATGCAATAAAAAGCTGTTCCAGCAATATGGGTGCGGTCGTTTTGGGAGCTTTATGCGCCAAGCTGGAAAAAATCACCGAAGCCGACTTTAATGACAATGCAAAACCGCATGCAGCCGCGGTTTTGAACGCTTACCATGATGTCGAAAGTGAACTTAAACAGATGGCGTCAGTTACGGTTACACAACCTGCTGCAATGTCCGGTTGATCCGCCGTTCTTGTGCGTCAGCCAAACGTTCCATTTTGCGTACATCAGCCTCGGTCAATGTCATCGCAGTTTCCGCCCAGATATTTGTGATTCTTAAAAGCTCATCCAGCTCCACAGGATCGGTCGCCCGGCGCGCCAAATAGACTGCGCGTTCAGCAGCAAAACGTGACCTGTTTTTTGTGCAATACTCTACAATTGCTGTTTCGCCTTCGCCGTCTTCTACCAAAATATCAACGATGCCCATGGCATGCAGTTCCTCGGCGGTATGTATTTTTCCTTCCAGGATAAACTGTTCCGCCAATTTGCGACCAACGCGGCGCGACAAGAAACTATAGGCCCCCATGCCCGGGAACAGGTTGAAAATAATTTCAGGCAGCCCCAAACGTGCACTCCGCTCCGCGACCAGCACGTCAAACGCCAGCGCGTGTTCGAAACCGCCGCCCAACGCGTCCCCTTGAACCAAAGCGAATGTGATGATGGGTGCGCCAAAAGCGTTCCAATTTGCATGCTGCATGCGAACGCATGTTTCGGCGTATTTGCGCATAGCCGATAGGTCACGCTGCCGAATACTCTCTGCAAAATGGCGCAAATCGCCGCCGAGATTGTAAACGCCGGGAGTTTTGGATCCACAAACGAAATAGCGCAGATCATCCGGCCCACCGTTTGCCGCAAACGCATAGTTGTTTGCGACCCAGTCCTGAACGTCCTGTATCTCGGCGCCAAGGCTGTAAGTGTAACTTGGGCGGCCCTTTTGGTTCATGAAACACCAGAATATCTGGTCTTGCACATCATGGCGCACTACGATTTCGTTAAAGTGCCGACCAATGATGGGGGCGCCCAATTGGCCTACACTTCCAAACGGGCTTTCTGCCCGCTTAGTTCTGCCACTGAACATGTCGTTAAGTACTCGAGTATGGATAGCCATCATGCCCTCTTGCGAAGTTGATTTTCCTGGCCACCCCAACCGGAATGTTATGCATAGCAGAAAATTAACGTTTTCAACGCATAAAATTGATCGTCCGAAGTCACTGTTTCAAAATTGGGCAGTTAACGGTTGATAAATTTATGTAAAATTCCACGCACTAAGGGCGTAAAACTTCGTAAACACCAGCAAAAACAATCGATTTCCGCACCGTTCGCACACAACGCTTGCGCCGTTGTGCAGCATAGTTGCTGTACATTACGCGCCGGATAATTGCGGAATATCAGCGACAATAGGGACATGGTTCCAATATTTAAGCAACTGTATAAGACTATCGGGCGAAAGCCCTAATGTAGCTGTATTTTTAAGTGGATGGACATTGATCCGGTCGGTATTTGCCAAATGGCTATCGATCACAAGTGTTACACGGCATTCCACATCTGCAATGGCTGCCAAGGGCGTAACCGAACCCGGAGAGACACCAAGTAAGCGCAGCATATCGTCGGCTTTGCCAAAACTGACACGCTTGCAACCAATGACCTGAGGCAGTGATTTCAAATCCACTCGCATTGCAGCAGGCACAGTCATCAACCAGAATTGATCGCCTGCGTCCTTTAGAAATAGATTTTTAGTATGCGCGCCGGGAATATCGCGATCAAGTTTCGAACTTTCCTCAACGGTAAAGACCGCCTCATGCTCAACTAGCTGCCAAACAATGTTCAGCAAAGCCAGATCAGTAAAAAGACGGTCTTCCAAACTCAATAGGACTAGCCGCGGTGAAGCGCGCAGAGCTTGTTGCCCGATGGATCGCGCAAATAGGCCAGATACAGTTTGCCGAACGAACCTTGGCGCCAACCCGGAGCGTCTTCGATGGCAGCGCCGCCTGCTGCTAGGCCAGCGGCATGCCAAGCATCGGCTTGTTCCGGTGACGCCATAGCAAATCCGATCGTCCCACCATTTGCACCGCATGCAGGTGCTCCGTCGATCGGTGGTGTGACCATGAACAATCCGCCTTCGTTCATATAGATCAAACGCCCCTTGTCGTCCTGCATTCCAGCTTTGCCGCCGATGGCTTCAAAGGTTGCGTCGTAAAACGCTTTAGATGCGGCGGTGTCGTTCGTTCCGACCATGACATGACTAAACATTCTGCAATCTCCTTTTTGGAATTTAGTAAACTACGACGCTGCGGATGCTTTCACCCGCATGCATTAAATCAAAGCCTTTGTTGATCTCATCCAGCGTCAACACATGCGTTATCATCGGATCAATCTGAATTATGCCGTCCATATAAAGATCGACAATCTTTGGCACATCGGTGCGCCCCTTGGCCCCGCCAAACGCTGTGCCGCGCCAGTTACGGCCGGTGACGAGCTGGAACGGACGCGTGCTGATTTCTTTGCCCGCCTCTGCAACGCCGATGATGATGCTGGTTCCCCAGCCACGGTGGCAAGCCTCAAGCGCTTGCCGCATCACCGTCGTATTGCCTGTGCAATCAAAAGTATAATCCGCCCCGCCATCGGTCAGCGCGACCAGATGCGCGACGATATCGCCATCCACATCTTTGGGATTAACGAAGTGAGTCATCCCGAATTTCTTGCCCCATTCCTCACGGTCCGGGTTGATATCGACACCAACAATCATGCCAGCACCCGCCATTCTGGCGCCCTGCAAGACGTTCAGGCCGATGCCGCCAAGACCAAAGACGATCACATTATCGCCGGGCTGAACCTTTGCCGTATTCGTAACTGCGCCCACGCCAGTCGTGACGCCGCAACCGATGTAGCAGCTCGATTGAAACGGCGCATCTTCCCGTATTTTGGCAACAGCAATCTCGGGCAACACCGTGAAGTTGGAAAAGGTTGAGCAGCCCATATAATGATAGATCGGCTGGCCCTTATACGAAAACCGTGTTGTCCCATCGGGCATTACACCCTTGCCTTGCGTCGCGCGGATCGCGGTGCACAGGTTGGATTTGCCGGACAGGCACGTTTTGCATTTGCCGCATTCAGGCGTGTAAAGCGGGATCACATGGTCGCCGGGCTTTACCGACGTCACGCCAGCGCCAACCTCGCGCACAATGCCTGCACCTTCATGGCCCAACACGCTGGGAAAAAGACCTTCGCTATCAAGGCCGTCGAGCGTGTAGGCATCGGTATGGCAGATCCCCGTCGCCATGATTTCAACCAGCACTTCGCCAGCCTTTGGCCCTTCGAGATCAAGCTCGACAATCTCCAACTGCTTTTTGGCTTCAAAGGCTACAGCGGCGCGGGTCTTCATGTTCTACGTCCCTTATACAAACTAGTTAGTCGGATGCTGTTGACCGAAATTCGCGACGATTTTCAAGCGCTGATTCAATCTGCCAACCAAATCATCAGGCCTTCATTACCTTTGCTAATACGCCCTTGGCTGCCCACTGGCTCAACCTTTCCATCCGTCAGAAAGGCGATCATCGCTGCGTCGCTGGCGGGCACACTTGCCAACACGCGTTTATCGTCTTGAGTGCGCGCAATCACTGTGCCGACACGGACCGAGCCATCGCGTTTGTAGAATACGGTGTAGGTTTCAATCGTGGCCTGTCCTTCATAGTTACCATCGATCTCCGGAACCGGCGCACGGCGTGATTTTGCTTCAACGTTGCAATCAAAATCGTGCGGAAAAATCGCGTTCAACTGCGGCTCGCTTGAAATCACAATCGCGTGGTTGTGCGTCGCATAGCCGCCATTGGCGAAGAGCAAGGCCGTCCCTTTGTCCCGCCGCAGCTTGTCCACCATCGAGGCCAGCGCGTGGCTCATATAATTGCCAATCGGCCCACCTCCGAAGGTCAGCCCGCCAAACGCCGTGATCGGGCGCTCCACTGGCCAGTCAATCACCCGCCGCGCCATTTTTGGGATGCACGGGAAACAGGAATATAATTCGACATCGCTCAAATCTGCAATTGTAAGCCCATTGCGCGCCAATGCCTGTTCCAGAGTCACATCAATCGCCGCAGAGTGCGCATATTGATCGCGTTTGAGAAGGTTGTGCGGGGTATGTGCCGCCGCACCCATTCCTACATGGATGATGCGATCCTCCGTAATTCCCGCAGCCCGCGCCCGCGCTAGACTGGTCACTAGAAAGGCTGCGCCTTGATTTACGCTTGAATTGGCGACCATGCGTTTCTGGTATGGAAAAGTAATCGGTCGGTTGTCAGCGTCGGGCGTTGTAATTGCATCGGCCTCAACCGCAGTCTGAATCCACGCATTGGGATTCCCCGCCGCCACGCGCGACATCCCGGCCCAAATTTCGCCAGACTCGGCTTGCGCCTCGACCAATGTTTGACTCCACGCGGCGCGCGTTGCATTTTCATACAGCGGATAGACATCAGTGGGGGCGACCAACCCATATTGAGCAAGATGCTCAATTGAGCCAGCAAGGGCGGTAATATGTTCAAATGCTTTTGGCGAAACGGCATCGCGCAAAAAATCCGTTTTGGCGCCATCAGTTCTCGCAGCAGCTTTCCGTTGCCCTGAAGTCCGCAACGCTTCACCGCCGACGATGGCCGCGACACTGATCTCGCCTGCCCCAATCCTGTTTGCGGCCTCGTTCAACAACTGCGTCGGACTCTCGCCCGTCGGATTGGGTGTCTGCTCAACACGCGACGGTGCGATGCTAAAATGATCAGCGACTAGCCGCGAACAATCGCCCAGCTCTTTGAAGCTAAGCTGCGCAACCACCGCGAGGCTATCCAGCTGCCCGATCCAGCCACCGCCTGCATCGATATCGGCCTTGGCCAGCGCCTGAACCATCAAACCCAGCGAGTCATGCACACATTCGCGGTCATTCACCTGACCGACACCAATGATTACGGGGATACGATTTTGATCTACCATAGCCTCATGTGGCTAAATAGCAGCAAAGGCGCAAGCCAATTTAATCGCGTGATTAAATGGCGGAGAGATAGGGATTCGAACCCTAGGTACCGTCACCGGCACGCCGCATTTCGAGTGCGGTGCTTTCGACCACTCAGCCATCTCTCCGCATGTCAAATGGGCTGGTCATTACCGGAGAACCGGCGCACCCATTTGGCAGAGCGCGGTCGTTAGCGAATGTTTTCACCTTTGCCAAGCGCAAGGTTGAATGCAGCGGCAATCAAGCCGATATAGCGGTTATGCCAACGATTCCCGATATGCCTGTAATAGCCGAATCCCGTTTTGCCATTGGTGAGGTGGTGCGCCACCGTATCTTTGATTTTCGCGGTGTGATCTTTGATATCGACCCGGTTTTTGCCAATAGCGAAGAATGGTACCAATCCATTCCCGAGCATGTCCGGCCCAAAAAGGATCAGCCTTTTTACCATTTGTTCGCGGAAAATGCCGAGAGCAGCTATATCGCTTATGTCAGCCAGCAAAATTTGGTGGATGATGCCGAACATGGTCCCGTGAACCATCCCGCGATTGAGGGTTATTTTGATGGTTGGCAGGACAAACGCTATCCGTTGAAACGCAATATGCGGCAGTGAATGATTAGGGAGTTTTCCAAACTAACCCAACCATTTGTGCTGAGTAGCTGCTGAACGCAGTGAAGTAGCGTATCGAAGTACCGAGTGCGCAACCAGCCCTTCGATACGGCACTTCGCTTCGCTCTGCACCTACTCAGAGCAAACGGATTATAGCGGCTAGTAAGGCTATGATGGCAATTCAAGGCTTCATCTCTCTAATCCACTGCTCCAACAATTCAGCGCCTTCTTTGTGCACAGTCGAACGCCCCAATTCGGGCATTGCAATCCCTGGATCGGTACTCCGCAAACGATAGAGCAAAATCGATCGTTCGGGGTGCCCTGGCTCAATCACAAAATCGAGATTACCGCTGCCCCTGCCCGCCGCAACAGGACGTTTACCTATGCCTATCGCCGTTTCGCCTCCGATCCTATCGTCAAAAAATAGGCCGGAGTTGCTGGCCGACCCCGAGGGCCGGTGGCAGTGGCCGCAATTGATGCGCAGATAGGCCAAAGCGCGTTTCTCGACATTGCCAGACTTTGGGTCATTCCATACCGCGTCAGCAAATAGGCCGTTTTTTGGAAAACTTGCGCGCGCGGCCAATCTTTCCTTATCAGCCTTGTTGGCGAAAATCATATTAGGCCAGATCGGTCCTATGGGCTCGATCGTGTCTTTGCTAGAATGGCATTGCTTGCACTGGTTTTTGTTGGGGACCGCATAGCTAATCGCCTGATCTTTTTCGCCTGCAAGACGGAGTGTTGCAGTCACCCGTGCACCCCCAAGTTTCAATTCGGCATCGCTACCATCGGTGCGCCAGACATAAGGCAGCGCAACCCAGCCTTCAGACCGGTGCAGTAACACCCGCGTTTCAATGATACTCAATTTGCCTGATGCATCGGGATAGCCAAAACTTTTAATTAAAGCCGTTCCGATAGGGAATTTTATGCGGCCACCGGCTTCGATATTCATCTTCTTTCCAGCGGGAAGGTAGATAAAACGTTGTTTCTCGGCGTAATCAGAAAACAGCGGCGTTCCCAGGGAATAAGCCGCCAGCGCCGGACTGGGCCGGTCAGCGCCACCATTGAAAAATCCAAAGGCTGACAACAATGGCGGATTTTCCGACGCCATAATCGCCGCGTCTGACACAGCGCCCGCCGGAAGCGCCGCACCGCTACGAGCAAACAAAGCAAGCGCAAGGCAGGCAAAGGCTGCCAGTAACGCGCGCATTACCGGACTACCGCCTCCATACTGTCCGGCAACACTATTTTGGGCATCTCGGTGACAGTATCGGTAGAGGCAAGCAGCATTGTCGGTTGCGCGGTTTCAGGAGACGCATTCAAATCGGTCAGCCCCAGCGAAAGCGCCGGAACCAAATCACCGATATAGGGCCGCGCCGCATCGCCGCCCGCGCCATCCCAGAATATCGGCGGGAAAGACCCACCCAGCATCGCAGCAAGT
>JANOTI010000041.1:0-9115 GCA_031416255.1 Sphingomonadales bacterium
GAATGCCGATCCCGGCGCAGCATTTTCAATCGGCACACAGGCAAAGAATAGGCTCTTGCCAACGCGGTGGCCGTAACCGCCCGACGTGGTCAAGCCGATGCAGTTATCGCCAACCAAACAAGGCTCCCCGCCGCGCACATCGACATTTGCCGCATCGACTTCGCCGTAGACAATGCGGAACCGATCGGGCGCATCCAACGTTGCTTGCTTGCCGACGAAATCCTCTTTTTTGAAATTGATGAAGCGCGGCATATCGGCCTCGATCATCGTCAGCTCGTTGGTGAGTTCCGACCCCCAAGCCTTATAGCCCTTCTCCATCCGCATCGTATTGGCAGCGTAGAGGCCGTAATTGACGATGCCGAATTCCTGTCCCGCATCCCATACCGCATCGTAGAGCGCCGCAAGATCATCCATCGCCGGATGCAATTCCCAACCCAATTCACCCGCATAGGACACCCGCAGCGCACGCATCTTGATGCTCGCAATCACAATTTCCTGACCACTCAACCAGCGAAAACCTTCGTTGCTAAGGTCGGCATTGGTGAGCTTTGCCAGCACAGCGCGCGAACGCGGCCCGTTCATCACCAGCACACCAATATCCATCGTCAGGTTGCGGATGTTCACATCCTCATCGGGCAATTTGCTTTGAATCAGCAAATCCCAATCGCGCTGTTCGGCCGCAGCTGCGGAGAGGCAATAAAAATGGTCATCGGCAAAACGCGTCACAGTCATCTCGCCGTATATGCGGCCTTGAACTGAAAGTGGGTGGACTAAGCCAATGCCGCCTAACTTCTTGGGCATCCGGTTGGCACAAATACGGTTGAGGAATGCCTCGGCATCGGGGCCAGTCACATCATATTTGGCAAAGCCCGACAGGTCGAGCACACCCACGCTTTCGGCAACCGCGCTTACCTCGGCGGCGACCGCGTCGAAGCTGTTGGTTCGGTGATAGCCGCCGACTTCGTCCGAACCGTCAAGGGCAAAATATTTGGGCCGTTCCCAGCCATAGGTTTCGCCATAGACCGCTCCTGCCGATAGCAACCGGCCATAAAGCGCGCTGATTTTTTGCGGTCGGCCATCGGGTTCCTCTTCACCCGGCAGCCGCGTCGTGAAGGTCATCCGGTAATCGAGGAAAACCTTGTCACGGCTATATTGCTCATCGGCATAGGAGCCGTAGCGACGCGGGTCGAACTCGGTCATATTGATGTCAGCGTCACCAAAAACCATCCACTGCGCCAAATATTTGCCAGCCCCGCCGCCCTGTGCGATACCAAAGCTGGTGCCGCAACAATGCCAGAAATTCTTAAGGCCAATCGCTGGTCCCAATAACGGCCCACCATCGGGCGTATGCGGGATCGCGCCGTTAACGAAGCGGCGCAGGCCAACTTCGCCAAAAATCGGCATCCGCTCAATGGCGCGTTCCAACCACGGGGCGATCCGTTCCAGATCTTCGGGGAAAAGCTCGCTGGTCGAATCCCATTCGGGGTTCCCGCCGCGCGGCGCCCATGCTTCGGCCAGACCTGTATTTTCATACACGCCAATCAGTCCGCTTTTCTGTTCCTGCCGAAAATAGCCTGAGACATGCGGGCAGCGCATGACGGGGATTTCCTCCTCACGATCCTTAAAGGCGGGGATGGGATCGGTAACGACATAATGGTGTTCCATGTTGGTCACAGGAATGTCGATGCCCGCCATCTGCGCCACTTGCCGCGCATAGCATCCTGCTGCGTTTACAACGATTTCAGCGCGAACGGTTCCCTGTTCGGTCGCAACATCCCATTCGCCGGTAGGCAATTGCGTCAGGCCGGTTACCCGGTTTTTGCGAACAATCTTTGCCCCCATATTTTTGGCACCGATGGCAAGTGCATTGCAGATGCCCGACGGATCGGCATGGCCGTCTTCGGTTGTTCGCGCTCCGGCGATGACGCCTTCGAGAGTCATGAACGGATTGTGGCGGAGAATTTCCTCAGGCGGGATGATCTCCATCTCAAAACCGATGATTTTTGAAAAGCCTTCGATGTAGCGCATCCACGCCAGCTCTCGCTCGTTCGTCGCAAGGCGAATGCCACCTGATGTGTGCCAGCTAACATATTGCCCCGTCAGTCCCTCAAGTCGAGGATAAAGATCATTGCTATATGCGTGCATCTTGGCGAGGTTAAAACTGCCGGTGATGTTGGGGCATTGCCCCGCGGCATGCCATGTCGAACCAGAGGTCAGTTCATCTTTCTCTATCAGCAGACAATCGGTCCATCCAAGCTCAGCAAGATGGTAAAGCAACGAAGCCCCCATGATCCCGCCACCAACAATCACAACTCGCGCACTGGTTTGCATTGAAATTCCGTCTCTTCCCCAAGGCCTTTATAGACAGTATTAGGCTGCAACCGAAGCGAAGCACAAATGTGCAATTCGCGACGACCGGTTCAAAAAATTTTATGGTCGGTAATGATGATGCACCGGGGCCAGAGCCCGAAAAATTGTCATAGCAAAGTCACACGCTAACGCTATTTAGCACAGCAATGGCCACATTCTCGATTCCAGTTCGCAACGTTGAGCCTCAAGCTGTTTTGCTCTGCGCAGTCCGTGTCCTATGGATTGCAGTGCCGCTGCTGCTTTTACTGCCACTTCACCTTATTTGGCATCTGCTAAAACTGCCTTCGCCTTGGGCGATGCTGTTCCTGCGTAGCGCCGCCCGCGCTTTAGGGGCGCGTGTCAGCGTTTATGGTCGGCCATTGCGCAGAGATGTGTTCTTTGTTGCCAACCATATATCGTGGCACGATATCCCGATCTTGGCGGGCATCACCGGATCTGCCTTTGTCGCGCAGGACGGAGTGCGCGACTGGCCGGTGATCGGTTGGCTTGCAAAGCTGAACCGCACGATTTTCATAAGCCGCTCTGACAAACAAAATGTTGCACACCAGGTAGCCGAGTTGCGCGAAGCGATTGCAGAAAATTGGTCAGTGACACTATTCCCCGAAGGTACAACGTCCGACGGACGTGGTCTATTGCCGTTCAAGCAATCGCTGTTTGCTACCTTGGCGCCGCCGCCCAAACCGATGATGATCCAACCAGTGTTGCTCGATTTCGGCACTGATGGCCCCGATATCGCGTGGCTGGGCGAGGAAACCGGTTGGGAAAGTGCGTGGCGCGCATTTACACGGCCCGGCAGCTATGCCGTTGGTGTCCACTTTCTCGAACCGTTCGATCCTGGAACTCTTGCGGATCGCAAAGTCGTCTGCGCCGTTGACCGTGCGCGGCTTGCGGCTGCACTGTCTGCAAAGATTGGCTATAGCGTGACCTAAAGCAGCGGGTGCTTTTCCAGCCAGAACACACAGCAAAATATTTCACCCAATTGCCCAAATTTTTCAATTGTGGCGTCGCATCGACGGCGCTCTAACTTATCACAAATGGCGTAGGTATGCCTGTCGGGGATGAACTGGGTGCTATCATGAAAATCGGATTTATTGGCCTTGGCAATGTCGGCGGAAAACTCGCCGGTAGCCTGATCCGTAATGGGCATGATGTGACTGTTCGTGATCTTGATGACGCGCTTGTCGCCGAATATGTGGCGCGCGGCGCAACCACGGCTCCATCACCAAAAGCACTGGGTGATGCGGTCGATCTTATCGTTACCTGCCTACCCTCCCCTGCCGCTAGCTCTGCTGTTGCTGAGGGAGAAGATGGCTTTTTGCAGGTCATGCGTCCCGGACAGGTCTGGCTCGAAATGAGCACAACTGATCATAGCGAAATCATCCGGCTGGGGGCGCAGGTCGAAGCACGCGGCGCGATGTTTATGGAATGCCCGGTTTCAGGCGGGTGTCACCGCGCCGACACCGGAAATATTGCGATTTTTGCAGGTGGGCCACGCGCTGCGTTCGAATTTGTTCTACCGGTTTTGACGACGATGGGACGGCGGATATTGCACACCGGCGATCTGGGGACAGCATCACAATTGAAAGTGATGACCAACTATCTGTGCACAGTGCATCTTGTTGCACTTGCCGAGGCATTGACCACATGCAAAGCTATCGGGCTTGATATGAATACAACTTATGAAGCAATCCGGATTTCGTCAGGCAACAGCTTTGTTCATGAAACCGAAAGCCAAGTGATCCTGAACGGCAGCCGCGACATCAATTTCACAATGGATCTGGTCAGCAAAGATGTCGGCCTGTTCGACAAAATTGCCCACGCCGCCAATGTTCCTGTTGAACTGTCGCCCTTGATTGTAAAAATCTTCAAAGAAGGCGAGGAGGCTTTTGGTCCTCGTGAGTTTTCACCGAATATCATCCGCCGTTATGAAGAGCCGCTGGGCATCAAGGTTTTGGGTACCGGGTTTCCCGCCGACATGGTTGACGATGAGCCCGAAGAGCTAGGTTATGAGGTTGTCCCCAAACGCTAGAGACTTTCGGATTTATATTGATCCCCACCAAAACCGTTTGCGCTGAGCAGCTGCTGAAGACAGTGAAGGTGCGTATCGAAGTGCCGAGTGCGTAAACTACCCTTCGATACGGCGCTTCGCCTTCGCTCAGCACCTACTCAGGGCAAGCAGGTCTGGGTGACTCAATCCCAAAAAGAAATGCCCTTAGCGTTTGCAATCTAACGGCTAGCTTCGACGTTCCCGATAACCCAGTCCATAAATGTGCGGATGCGCAGGTTTTCCCGCATATCCTTGCGACAAATCAGCCCCCATGCACCGGGGCAAACGGCTTTGTGGTCGATAGGCTGAACGAGCCTGCCAGCCGCCAAATCCTGATCGACAAAGGGGCCGTTGACCAGTGCAACGCCTTCACCGTTAAGCGCCATTTCGAGCGCAACGGCCAAGGTATCAACCATCAGATACGGCACCGAAGGTTCAAACACCGCACCGGTTGAGGCGAACCATGTCTCCCAGTTTTGAACCTCGGTATAAATGGCGACAAGCGGCTTCGTCATCAAATCTTGCGGTGTTGGGCTATTCCCCATCGCCTCGGCAACAGCCGGACTGCACACCGGAAACAGCGCATATTCATAAAGCGGAACCCAATGAAACTTGCCCGGGTCCGGTTCGATCTCACAATAGACCAGACCGACATCAGCATGGACATCGTCAAACTCCCATTCGACGGCGCATGTGTTTAGGGTGAGTTTGATTTCCGGATGGTCCGCCAAAAACTGCGGAACGCGCTTGGCGAGCCAACGGATCGAGGCGGTCACATAGGTTTGCACACGAAGGGGTTTATCGAGCGCGTTACGATGGACCGCTTCGACACCTTCGAGAAGAGATTCAAACGCAGCACGGACAAAAGGGTACAGCACTTTGCCTTCTTCGGTCGAAACAATGTGCCGTCCCTCTTGAGCGAACAATGTCACGCCAAGCGCATCTTCGACTAATTGGACCTGATGGCTGACAGCTGGGTGGGTTAGGCACAACTCATCCGCTGCATCACGAATGCTTTGGTGCCGGGTCGCTGCCTCAAAACCTTTAAGAGCCTTTAGCGGCGGCAGTTGCTTGAGATCGATCTTCGGATGCATCACCACTCCCTCCCCGGATTCGCGTTGTCTAAACGGAATAGCACGCTGGAAAAGGACTGGTAAATAAAATTAACGCATCATTTTTGCATCTTCCAACACTATCGCTGCGCCCTTTTCGGCAACCATGACTGTCGGTGCGTTGGTATTTCCTGATGTGATCGTTGGGAACACAGACGCATCGATAACGCGCAAGCCCTGAACACCATGGACACACAGACGGGCATCAACAACTGAGGTCGCCGGATCTGGACCCATCATGCACGTACTCGTCGGGTGATAAACGGTATCGGCGCGGGCGCGGAAATCAGCAAGCAACGCCTCATCACCGTCAATGTTGCTCCCCGGGATCAGTTCTTCGGTAATGATATCAGCCAGTGGCCGTGTGCACGCAAGTTGGCGTAACAACCGGTTTCCAGCCAGCACATCGTCAATATCGGACTGTGTGGCCAGATAGTTAGGATGAATTACGGGATAGATCGACGGATCACTGCTGGCGAGTTCAATATGCCCCCGGCTAGTCGGACGGCACGGGTTATGCGACAGCAAAAACGCCGAGAATGGATCGGGATTCAGCAATTTACGCTCCGAAAGCGGTGTTTTAGTATAGCTAACCGGGCTGAAATACAGCTGCAAATTTGGATGTTCTTTCGTGGCATCGCTGCGCACAAAACCGCCGCTTTGGTTGACGCTCAGCGACAACGGCCCCGCACGGTCGGCCATATAGCGTAGCCCTGCCCGTATTTTCCCCAATAACGGATGCAGCACATCGTTCAGCGTTGGGGTATGCACTTTGTAGAAATAGGACACAGCAATATGGTCCTGCAGATTACGCCCGACCGCCTTCGCATCAACCAACGGTTGTATGCCGACATCCTTCAAATGACCAGCATCGCCAATTCCCGACAGCATCAACAGCTGCGGCGAATTGATAGCGCCGCCTGCCAAGATTACTTCGCGCCGCGCCTTTGCTTCAAAGTTGCGGCCTTTTCGCGTGTAGGCAACACCCGTTGCGCGCAGCCCATCAAACAAGACACGGCTAGCATGCGCTTGCGTCCGTAAGGCTAGCCCTTTGCGCTTTCGGGCTGGATGCAAAAACGCATTGGCCGTCGATGCGCGCCAGCCCCCGCGTGTGTTAATCTGATAATAGCCAACGCCTTCAGATTTACTGCCGTTGAAATCACTGCTGACAGGATAGCCCAAAGCTTGCGCCGTTTCGATAAAGCTGTGGCAGACCGGATGCGCAAAAGGTGAGATGTCAGTGACATGCTGCGGCCCACCGCGTCCGTGATGCGCGCTGTGCCAATCAAAATCCTCCGACTTTTTGAAAAAGGGCAGCACATCATCCCAGCCCCAGCCTTCATTGCCCAACGCCTTCCAGTCGTCAAAATCGCGCGGCTGTCCGCGGACATAAACCATGGCGTTAATCGAACCCGATCCACCGATCACTTTACCGCGCGGCCAGTAGCTTCGCCGTCCGCAAAGCGCCTCGACTGGTTCCGTATCGTACATCCAATTGATCCGCCGGTCAAAAAATGTGCGGCCATAGCCGATGGGCATCTGGATCCAGATTGATCGGTCACTGCCGCCTGCTTCAAGCAGCAGAACGGTATATTTTCCGCACTCGGTTAGCCGATTAGCCAACACACAGCCCGCCGTGCCTGCGCCGACGATGATAAAGTCAAACTCCTCAGTCACCGAACGGGGTGCTGCGTCATTTCGAGGTGGAGCATAGTTCCGGTATAGGGATTGGCGCGTGCGACCTCCTCATTAAGCTCCACGCCAAGGCCCGGCGCGGTTGGCGGAATGACATGGCCTTCCTCAAACCGGATTGGTGCTTTCAGAATTTCGTTGTGGAACCCGCCCCACGTCTCGATGCTTTCCAGAATAAGGAAATTGGGTGAGCAGGTCGCAATCTGGATATTCGCTGCCCCCACGACCGGCCCACAATACAGATGCGGTGCGATTTGAACGTGATCGACCTCGGCCATCGAGGCAATCTTCTTGGCCTCCAATATGCCGCCGACGCGACCGAGGTTCATTTGCAGAATGGCAGCTGCACCGGAGCGCAAAAGGCGTGCGAAATCGTACTTTGTCGTCAACCGTTCTCCGGTGGCAATCGGGATTGAAGTGGCGCGCGCAACTTTCGCCATTTCCTCGGGCGCATCAGGCGGGACAGGTTCTTCCAGCCACAAGGGATCGAACGGCTCCAATCGCTTGGCGAGGCGTATTGCGCCCGCAGCCGTCATTTGCCCGTGGGTGCCGAAAAGCAAGTCCGCCTTTGTGCCAACGGCCTCGCGCAACTGCTTTGCAAAGCGCTCCGAAAGGTCGAGCGCCTCAAGCGATAGCTGTCGCCCGTCAAAGGCGGAATACGGTCCCGCCGGATCAAACTTCAGCGCAGTAAACCCCTGCGCCAGATATTCCACGGCACGCTCCGCCGCCAGATCAGGATCATGATACACATCGCTTTGATCGCCCGGCCGCGGATAGATATAGGTATAGGCACGAAGCCGTTCGTGCACTTGCCCGCCGAGCAATTTATAAACCGGCTGATTGGCTTCTTTGCCGACGATATCCCAGCACGCCATTTCCAGCGCCGACAACACACCCATCAAAGTCAGGTCGGGATGCTGGCTAAAGCCGCTTGAATATACGCGCCGCCACATCGTCTCGATGTCATGCGGATCATTGCCGGCGACATAGCGAGCAAACACATCCTCGATCATCTTTGCGACCAGATGCGGCGCGAACGGCACGCAATACGCCTCACCGATTCCCGATACGCCGGTGTCCGTGGTGATCTTCACAAACACGAAATAGCGTCCGCCAAAATGCGGCGGTGGATTGCCGACGACGAACGTCTCGATATCGGTCAGCTTCATGGTGTGCGGAACCCGCTGATCGATTTGATTTCAAGAAAATCGCGCACGCCATATTCGCCATATTCGCGGCCATTGCCCGACTGTTTGTAGCCGCCAAAGGGCGCCATATAGTCTTGGCTTGTGCCATTGATGCTGACACCGCCGGCGCGCATCCGCCGTGCTATCCGGCGAGCGCGATTAATGTCGCCGGTCTGCACATAAGCATAGAGGCCGTACGGCGAATCATTGGCAATGGCGATAGCGTCGGCCTCATCCTTGAACGGAATCAGGACCAGCACCGGCCCGAACACTTCTTCTTGCGCGATGCGCATCGCGTTGTGCACTCCAGCAAAAACCGTAGGTTTCACATAATAGCCGCGATCAAAGCCCTGGGCGCGGCCGGTACCACCAGCAACGAGCAGTGCGCCTTCATCGATTCCTACCTGAATTAAGCCCTGAATCTTGTCATAATGCGCCTTGCTGACAACGGGGCCATAATGCGGGCCTTTCGCCATTGGGTCGCCAAGCTTTGCCTCGCTTGCAACACGTGCGGCAATGGCAACCGCCTCGTCATAGACCGAAGCCTCGATCAGCATCCGCGTTGGCGCGTTGCAGCTCTGGCCAGTGTTGCCAAAACAGTGCTGCACACCGCGTGTCACCGCTGCTTCCAGATCACTGTCCGCAAAAACGATATTGGCCGACTTGCCGCCCAGTTCTTGCGCAACGCGTTTGACTGTATCGGCGGC
>JANOTI010000042.1:0-16534 GCA_031416255.1 Sphingomonadales bacterium
CCACACCGGCGGCATAGACCACCGCGAAATCCACCACCCCAACGAGATTGCGCAAAATCAGGCGCGCTGTGGCGGTGACCATAGCGGCGCGCGGATTTGGATGCACAATAACTTCCTGATCGAGCGGTCGGGCAAGATGTCGAAATCGTCGGGCGAGTTCCTGCGCATACAGCTCCTCATCGACAAAGGCTTCCACCCCTTCGCCTATCGCCTGATGTGCCTGCAGGCGCATTACCGGAGCGAGTTGGAGTTTAGCTGGGAGGGGTTGCAGGCGGCGTTTGTGCGGTTGAAGCGGATGGTTATGGGGGTCGCTGTAGTATTTGAAGGTATCGGACTTACGCTTGATCCGCCAGAGGGGGGGTGGACGCATACGGCAGCGCAAGGTGCCGTTGGCGTTTCTTTTTCACCGCTAATCGAAAAGTTTGAACAAGCGCTTACAGAGGACCTAAGCACCCCGATAGCGCTTACTATCCTTGATGAGCTCTTTGCTTTTGAAATGGCTGACCCATATGAAAAGTGGAAGGCGATGGCTGCAATGGACGCGGTACTTGGACTCGGCCTAACAGAAATCACTCGCCAAGACCTCCGCATCCGCCCCAAAGCGGCCGTCATCACCGAAGCCGAAATCGAAACGGCCCTTGCCGCCCGTAAGGAAGCGCGGGCGCAAAAAGACTTCGCCACATCCGACCGCATCCGCGACGATCTGATCGCAAAGGGCGTCGAAGTCATGGACGGCGATCCGCTGGGTTGGGATTGGAAGCTGGATGTTTGAACTACACCGTCGCAAATCCCCTCCGTCACGGCTTCGCCGCGCCATCCCCCTAATGCAAGTCATTGGGGAGGAACTAGCTGACAGCTCAGCTCTGTTCCTCCCCATCGACTTGCGATGGGGAGGTGGCATCCGCCGGAGCCTTGGCGAAGGTGGATGACGGAGGGGCTTGGACGATGAGACCCAAAAAACCTGCCTCATCGGTACGCCGTGCAAAAAAGCTACGTCGCCAACTGACCTACCCCGAAATTCTACTCTGGCAAATTTTACGACAATCGCCGAATGGTCATAAATTCCGCAAACAGCATCCGGCAGGACCGTTCGATCTCGATTTCTTTTGCGCAAAAGCCAATCTGGCTATCGAAGTGGATGGTATTTCTCACGATATGGGAGACAGACCCGTGCGGGATGAGAAGCGCGATTTATGGCTACTTCAACACCGCATTGATACGCTGCGCATTCCAGCTACCGATGTACTGAGAGATTGCACTGATGTAGCGGAAGCCATAATCGCTATCGTTGAGGAACGACAAGCTCGCTTTGGCAAAGCCCCTCCGTCATCGCTACGCTATGCCACCTCCCCATCGCAAGTCGATGGGGAGGAACATAAGGAAGAAATATGACCAAAACCAAACTTGTGATGGCAGGCCTTGTCCGCCCATTGATCGAACCACGCCTGCCCGAATGGGTCGAGCCGCATTGGTATATGTCGAAGGACGAAGGCTTGGCCCTCGCCCCGCATGCGGAAATCGGCTGGTTCGATATGTATGACAAGGCCGTAATGGCCGCGATCATTGGTGCTGCGACCAATATGAAATGGCTGAACAGCATCTATGCTGGCGTCGATGGCATGCCGCTGGCGCAACTCAAGGCACAGGGGTGCGCGGTGACTAACGGCGCTGGCATCAACGCGATCACTATCGCCGAATATGTGGTGATGGGCATGCTGACGGTCGCCAAAGGCTATCGCGAAGTTGTGCGTGCTGCTGACCGGCGCGAGTGGTTGCAGGACTCGCCCGGCAAGGTTGAACTGTTTGGATCAAAGGCGCTGATCCTTGGCTATGGAGCCATAGGATCGTTGATTGAGGAGCGGTTGAAAGCCTTTGGCGTCGATGTCGCCGTCGTTCGCCGCACCCCTGCCCCCGGCGTGCTAACCCCTGACCAATGGCGCGCAAAGCTGGACGAATTTGACTGGGTGATCCTTGCTGTGCCCGCAACCGCAGAAACCGACGGCATGATCGGCGCAGACGAATTGAGCGCGATGAAGCCAAGCGCAATCCTTATTAACATCGCGCGCGGGTCAGTAGTCGATCAGGATGCGTTGGTCACGGCGTTACAGCAAAAACACATTGCCGCTGCGTTCCTTGATGTGACCACGCCAGAGCCTTTGCCCGCCGAGCATCCATTATGGTCGCTCGACAATGCGCATATCACGATGCATCTGTCTGGCCGTGCGCAGGACAAGATGTTTGTCCGTTCGGCGGAGCGCTTCTTTGAGAATTTGGAGCGATATCGCAACGGCGAGCCGTTGACGCCACTTGTCAATTTGGACTTAGGATATTGAACATGCCACATAACCCTGCTGAAATTTGGCATACCGTCGCGATGTCCCGCGATGTCGAGGCGATCAGTGCGATCCTCCACGACGACTGCGTGTTTGAAAGTCCTGTCGTCCACACCCCGCAAAATGGCAAAGCGATTACCGCGAAGTATCTTGCCGCCGCTGGCTTTACATTGGGCAATGACAGTTTCCGCTATGTCGGCGAATGGCACCGCGAGAACAGCGCAATCCTAGAATTCACAGCCGAGATTGACGGCATCGCGATCAATGGCATCGACATGATCAGCTGCGACGATGACGGCCTGATTACCCATTTCAAAGTCATGGTCCGACCCCTGAAGGCGGTAAATATGCTCCACCAGAAAATGGGCGAAATGCTGGCCAAGTTCGGATGAAGCTAAACAATTTCGATATAGAATTATTCCTGCGCGATTATTGGCAGCAAAAGCCGCTGTTGATCCGCAACGCATTTGTGGAATGGACCAATCCGCTGGAACCCGACGAGCTTGCTGGACTTGCTTGCGAACCTGAGGTTGAATCGCGGCTGATTATCGGTGCGCAAGGCAGCTGGGCTGTCGAGCACGGTCCGCTGGCAGAGGCACGCTTTGCTGCGCTTGGCCAAGAACCATCGACGTTGCTGGTGCAAGCGGTGGACCATCATGTGCCAGAGGTTGCCGCGTTGCTCGCTCCGTTTCGGTTTATCCCCAATTGGCGGATCGACGATGTCATGGTCAGCTACGCGACCGATGGCGGCGGCGTTGGCCCGCATTTTGACCAATATGATGTGTTCCTTATTCAAGGCCACGGGCAACGCCGCTGGCGAGTGGGGCAGATGTGCGACGACACCAGCGCGCTGTTGCCGCATGACGAACTGCGCTTGCTTGCGGATTTCCAGGCGACCGATGAATGGCTACTGGAACCCGGCGATATCCTTTATGTCCCGCCGCGTATCGCGCACGATGGCGTTGCGGTGGGCGATGATTGCATGACCTATTCGATAGGATTTCGCGCCCCGTCTCGGCACGAACTGATTACCAGCTTTGCCGATGATCTGGTCGCCGAGATGGAGGATGATGATCGGTACGCCGATCCGGGCTTGCAGGCGCAGCCCAACCCCGGCGAAATTTCGGCGGACGCCTTGGCAGCGTTGCACCAAATGGTCACCGAAAAACTTGCAGATCGCGATGCCTTTGCCCGTTGGTTCGGGGAATATACCAGCGCGCCAAAATATCCAGAGGTGGACTGGCAACCCGAAGAGCCAGTCGAGGCAGAGCAGCTGCGGTCATGGATCGCAAACGCGGAACCCCTGACCCGCAACCCCGCCAGCCGCTTTTCCTTTGTGCGACAGGAGGGCGGCGCGGTTCTGCTATTCGTGGACGGCGAATGTTTTGAAACGGCGGGGGATGCCGCCGCCTTTGCCGAAACATTGTGCGCGCAAGATGAGATGATCGTCGATCAAGCCTTGACACAATCCGAGACCGTGATGGAGCTGCTAGTGCAACTCTACAACAAAGGCAGCATCGCGTTCGACCACGAAGACTGACATGCGCACAAGGCTAAGCATCTGCATCAAAAAGGCGCGTTATGTGACCAAAGCCGACGCGCTGGAGGTTGCCCAACGCGCCGATTTTGCGTTGCATCCCTATCGTTGTGACCGTTGTATGCAGTTTCACCTGACCAGCCGCACGAAGGGGAAGCGTGTGTTTAGGCCTGCCGCCTAAACCACCACCTGCGCACCCAAGGCTACAATCCGGTTCGACGGTATCTTGAAAAACTCCGCCGGATTATAGGCATTGCGTTGCAGAAAGATCAGGATAATGTCCTGCCAGAACGGCAGCCCTTCATCTTTTGATGCCGCCAGCACATTGCGTCCGACAAAATAGCTCGTCGTCATTGGCAGTAATAGCTTTTCCGATTTCGGCAATGCGAGTGCCAAATCATGCGGCACATCGGGCGTGTCCATAAAGCCATAGCGAAGGAATACGCGGCTAAAGTTGTCATCAACAGCCACAAACTCTGCTCGCTCTTCCTTTGCCACATGCGGTACGCCCGCCGTCCGAACTGTAAGCACGATGTTACGGTCATGCAGCACGCGGTTGTGTTTCAGATTGTGCAGGATTGTGCCGGGAACACCTTCGGGGTTGGCCGTCAGATGCACCGCAGTTCCGTCAACCCGTGAAGGAGGCCGTTTGGCTAGCGATGCGGACAGTTCCTCTAAAGTTATCGACTCTTCATTCTCTTTATGATCGATTATCTTTTTACCGCGTACCCATATCCAGATAATTAAGCAGATCATCGCACCAACACCAAGCGGAGCCCAGCCACCGTCCGCCACGCGCAGTATATTCGCGCCAAAGAAGATCATGTCGATGACAATAAACGGCACAACTACAGCTAACGATTTTGCAAAGCTCCATTTCCAAAGTTTATGCACCACGACAAATGCGAGACAAGTAGTAACAACCATCGTGCCAGTCACCGCGATACCATAGGCCGATGCCATAGCCGACGAGCTGCGGAACTGGACAACCAGCACCCAGACACCGAATAACAGCATCCAATTGATCGCCGGAATGTAGATTTGCCCTGCACTGCCCGGAGACGTTTGAACGATTTTCATACGCGGCAGCAATCCAAGCTGAATCGCCTGTTGAGTCAGCGAATAGGCTCCGGTGATGACAGCTTGGCTGGCGATAATCGTCGCAAGGCCAGCAAGAATAATCAGCGGGACGCGCAAAATTTCCGGCGACATTAGGAAGAACCAGTCTTTGGTTTCCAATGGAATGCCAGAAGCCTGTGCTTGCTCAAACGCCGCCATCGCGAATGCACCTTGGCCGAAATAATTTAAGCAAAGCGCGGGGAAGACCAAAAAGAACCAGCCGAGACGGATCGGAAAGCGACCGAAATGGCCCATGTCCGCCGTCAACGCTTCTGCGCCAGTAACGGTTAGAAACACTGAGCCCAGAACGATCAGGCCGATCATGCCATTGCTGATCAGAAACGACACGGCGTGATGCGGCGACAATGCACCCAATATGCCCGGATAATCCGATATGTGCATCAGGCCGAGTCCGCCGATGGCTAGAAACCAGACAACGCAAATCGGACCAAATAGCTTTGAGACAAGTGCTGTACCGCGCGACTGTATCGCAAACAGTGCGACCATAAGCACCAAAGTGATGTTGATGACGGTCTGCTGCGTAATGCTGTCACCGACACCGGGTATCGTTTTGACGCCTTCGACTGCGGATAACACCGACAAGGCCGGAGTGATGATAGCATCGCCGTAGAACAGCGCGGCACCTATTGCGCCAAGGACAAGAATCGCCCCCTTACGTCCACCAATGCCGCGACCGGCCAGCGCCAACAGAGCAAGAACTCCGCCCTCGCCGTCATTGTCGGCACGCATTAGGAAAATGACATATTTGATGGTAACTACAAGGATCAGCGACCAGAGCGCCAAACTCAGCACGCCGAAAATCGCCGCTTCCTGAATTCCGCCCGATGGCGCGCTGTGGTGCAGCGCTTCTCTAAAAGCGTATAGTGGGCTGGTGCCGATATCGCCAAAAACGACGCCGATGGCACCGATTGTGAGCGCCGCCAGGGAATGCTTGTGGATAGTTTGGGAATCAACTGAACCCGAATGCGTATTTTGCATGACCGGAAACCTCTGTTGTAGGGAGGCGGCAAATACGCTCCTTATTTTGCATTGCAACAGAAATCGGATAAGAACTTTTATTTATTATATTCAGTTATTTAATAACTCCTATAAATCAATTCATGCGGTTGAGAATGGAAATATTCGCACCTGCACAAATTATCGACTCAGAAAATATCAATCGATTGCCACTCCCCCAACCCCAAGCCATCAACAGTCCATTCCCCAACAGACCAACGCACAAGCCGCAAGGTCGGGTACGCCACCGCCGCTGTCATGCGCCGCACTTGGCGGTTGCGGCCTTCGCGGATAGTGAGTTTCAGCCAGCTGTCTGGGATGCTTAGTCGCACGCGGATGGGGGGGTCCCGGGGCCAGAGTTGTGGATCGTCGATGCGTTCGGCGTCGGCTGGTAGGGTCAGCCCGTCTTTCAAAGTGACGCCTTTGCGCAAGGCCGCAAGTGCCTCATCGGTAATCACACCCTCCACCTGCACCAGATAGGTTTTGGGCATCTTATATTTTGGGTCCGATATCCGCGCTTGCAACCGGCCATCATCGGTCAGCAGCATCAATCCCTCACTATCCATATCCAGCCTTCCTGCCGGATAAACACCGGGGATATCGATGTAGTCCGACAGCGTCGGGCGCGGTGAGCCTGCAGTGCCGCTATCGGTAAATTGCGGCAGCACACCGAAGGGTTTGTTGAACAGGATCAGGCGGGACATAAATCAGTTTCTGCGCGACTTTATCGTGTCGTCCTTTGGCCAGAATTTCAGCTCCCCTGTCCGCGCTACCGGAATAAACTCGACCGGCTTTTTGGACAAGGTGAACGCTGCGACCACGCCAGCGATTGCTCCAAACAGATGCGATTCAAACGAAATATAACCGTCAGTCGGCAACACGCCGAACACCATACCACCGTAAAAGAACACTACGGCAAGCGCGATGGCGATGTTGCGCGGGCTGCGGTCGAAATATGCCAGTGCAATGACCAAGCTCCAAAGCCCGAAAATCCATCCACTTGCACCGATATGGTCGCCGGAGCGCGCAAACAGCCAGACCAGCGCGCCGCCCAAACCGATGATCACGGCGCTGGCCTTTACGAAGTAACGCAAGCCCTGAAGCAGAACCAGCGAACCCAGCACTACAAATGCCGCAAGGTTGCTGACCAAATGCGCTACATCGGAATGGATGAATGGCGCGGTCGCAATAGTATAAGCGCCGCCGATTTCGCGCGGCTCGATACCGAAATTAGAGAGATAGCCACCAGTGAACAGGTTGACCACATGCACGGCAATCATCGTGACACCGACGCCCGCGATTGCTTTCCAATGCTGGATCATCGTCATGGCTTAATCTCCCTTAGAGTCGTTGAAAACATCATTGCTAAAGCTCCACTTAACTCCGTTTGCCCTGAGTGCTGCTGAAGCCCCTTCGACTGGCCGGCAGGCCGGCCGCTCAGGATAAACTGCCGCAACGCGGCAGGCTGAAGCAGTGTATCGAAGGGTTGCGGCGCTTCGGTACGGTACTTCGCATTCGCTCAGCACCTACTCAGCACAAACGGTGTGTGGTGCTACAGATTTTTTTCCAAATTCTCCCTATCAACGCTTAGCCTAAATAGCAAAAGGGCCGGTGAGTTTCCTCACCAGCCCTTTTTGTTTCAGTGCGATCGGAACGTCGGATTTAGAAATCCATGCCGCCCATACCGCCCATGCCGCCCATGCCGCCGGGCATACCGCCGCCTGCACCCTTGTCTTCGGGTGCGTCGGAGATGGCTGCTTCGGTGGTGATGAGCAAACCAGCAACCGATGCAGCGTCTTGCAACGCGGTACGGACAACTTTGGTCGGGTCGATCACGCCTGCTTTGACGAGGTTTTCATACACATCGGTCGATGCGTTGAAGCCCATGGTTTCGTCATTTTCACGCAGCAGATTTCCAGCAACAACCGCACCGTCAACTCCAGCGTTCTGAGCGATCTGGCGCAAGGGCGCTTCGATCGCTTTGCGGATGATGTCAACGCCGCGAGTCTGGTCGTCGTTGATGCCCTTCATGCCTTCCAAAGCCTTGGTAGCATAAAGAAGCGCGGTACCGCCGCCAGGGACGATGCCTTCTTCGACCGCTGCGCGGGTTGCGTGCAGCGCATCGTCAACGCGGTCTTTGCGTTCTTTCACTTCAACTTCGGTCGAACCACCGACCTTGATAACGGCAACACCGCCAGCGAGTTTCGCCAGACGTTCTTGCAGCTTTTCTTTGTCGTAATCGGATGTTGTGTTTTCGATCTGAGCACGGATCGCCTCGACACGGCCCTTGATCGCATCGCTTTCGCCAGCGCCATCAACGATGATGGTGTTGTCTTTGTCGATGGTCACGCGCTTGGCTTGGCCGAGCATGCCGATGGTTACGGTTTCCAGCTTGATGCCGAGATCTTCCGAAATCATTTCACCCTTTGTGAGGATCGCGATATCTTCGAGCATCGCTTTACGGCGATCGCCAAAACCTGGTGCCTTAACCGCAGCAATCTTCAAGCCGCCACGCAGCTTGTTAACAACCAAGGTTGCAAGCGCTTCGCCTTCGACGTCTTCGGCGATGATGAGCAGTGGACGACCCGACTGCACCACAGCTTCGAGGATCGGCAACATGGCTTGCAAGTTACCGAGCTTCTTTTCGTGGATCAGGATGTACGGGTTTTCCAACTCAACCGACATTTTTTCGGTGTTGGTGATGAAGTATGGCGACAGGTAACCGCGGTCAAACTGCATGCCTTCAACAACTTCGAGTTCGCTTTCACGACCCTTAGCTTCTTCAACAGTGATAACGCCTTCTTTGCCGACCTTATCCATCGCCTTAGCAATCATTTCACCAATTTCGGATTCACCGTTGGCGGAAATGGTGCCGACTTGGGCGACTTCAGACGAACCAGCAACAGGCTTTGAACGCTTCACAAGATCAGCAACGACGGCCGTCACAGCCAAGTCGATCCCGCGCTTCAGGTCCATCGGGTTCATGCCCGCTGCGACCGACTTCATGCCTTCGCGAACGATGGCTTGCGCCAGTACAGTCGCAGTGGTTGTGCCGTCGCCAGCGATGTCATTGGTTTTCGAAGCAACTTCGCGAACCATTTGTGCGCCCATGTTTTCGAACTTGTCTTTCAGTTCGATTTCCTTGGCGACGGTAACGCCGTCCTTGGTGATGCGCGGTGCGCCAAAGCTTTTGTCGATGACAACGTTACGGCCTTTGGGGCCCAAAGTTACCTTCACCGCGTCGGCGAGGATATCAACGCCGCGAAGAATACGCTCACGCGCATCGCGGCCAAATTTCACGTCTTTTGCAGCCAGGATGTTTTTCCTTTAATTAATAGGGGGAAGAATTAACCGACAATCCCAAGAATATCGGATTCTTTCATGATGAGCAGGTCTTCACCGTCAACCTTGACTTCGGTGCCGGACCATTTGCCGAACAGGATTTTGTCACCAATTTTAACGTCGAGCTTTATGCGTTCGCCGTCTTCGTTGTACGCACCTTCGCCAGCCGCAACGACTTCGCCTTCTTGTGGCTTTTCTTGGGCTGTATCGGGGATAATGATCCCGCCAGCAGTTTTCGCTTCGGCCTCGACACGGCGGACGAGAACACGGTCATGTAATGGACGAAATTTCATAACATGCCTTTCTATATCTAAAGGGTTGTTGGCGCGACGGAGAGCCAGAAGAGGTTCCTCCCCCACACCTGAATCGCGATTAGCACTCAACGATTGCGAGTGCTAACGAGAGCGAAATAGGGATTAACGCGGTAAGGTCAAGCGCCAGAGACGAATAATGCGGGAAATAAATCACTGCGCAGCGTAACAATGTTGGTTACGCGTGCGAACCACCGGATGAGAGCGGCAATGAGTCGGTTCTCCCAGCCGACTTGGCTGGCCCTAATTCCAAATTGATGGAGAATCCGATGTCTGTTTCTACCCTTAAACTGACTGCCGCTGCTGCTTTGATTTCCGCCGCTGCCGCATTGACCGCAATCCCGGCAACTGCCGCAAAGCCTGCCAAAGAACGCTGCTATGGCATATCGCTTGCGGGCAAAAATGATTGTGCGGCGGGTGCTGGCACAAGCTGTGCTGGTACTTCGGCCAAAGATTATCAGGGCAATGCCTGGAAATATGTTGCCAAGGGCGATTGCGCAAAAATGGGTGGATCGATGAGTGCCAAAGACGGCAATATGGCTCCAGAGGCGATGATGAAGAAATAAGGCTAAATCGGCTTCATACAAAGTCGTGTTAGGATTTGCGGATGGACAGGATTGCGTCTCGGGCTTTCAGCCAACTATCTCTTCTCCCCCGAACCGGGATAGGCCTGAAACCGCAACATTATGACGCGATCCTCGATCCCGAACACCCTTTGGGTCGTCCGTTTTGGGTCGAGGTTCATCCGCAAAACTATTTCTGTGATGGCGGACCGCCACATCGTTGGTTGTCCGCCATTACAGACATATTGCCAGTCAGTTTTCATTCGGTTGGCTTATCCTTAGGAAGTTTTGAGGGGCTGAACACTGGGGACCTCGAAAAGCTGGCGGTGTTGTGCGAACGCTATCGCCCCGCGATGGTGTCCGACCATCTTAGCTTTAGCGGCAACGCGCATGACCGTTTTGCGGACCTGTTGCCCATTCCCTACACGCAAAAATCACTAGACCATTTCGCCGTTCAGGTGGACCGTGTGCAGCAACGTCTGGGGCGGCAAATGCTGATCGAAAACCCGTCCTGCTATCTCGCCTATCGCGACAGCCAGATGACGGAAGTGGAGTTTTTGGCGGAGTTGATTCGGCGCACCGGCTGCGGCTTATTGCTCGACATCAATAATATCGTCGTCACCACTGGAAACCTATGCGGAGTGGCGGAGGACTATCTTGCCGCGATTGACCAAGACTGGGTCGGCGAAATACACCTCGCTGGGCATGCTACCGAACAGCATGATAGCGGACCGCTTTATATCGACGACCACGGTAGCGCCGTTGGTGCGCGGGTGTGGGGATTATACGCAGACTTTATCCAGCGCGCTGGACCCAAGCCAACATTGATCGAGTGGGACACTAACGTCCCAGACTACGCAGCGCTAATGGCAGAGGCCGACAAAGCCGACGCACTGCTGATGGAAGCGCATTATGCGTTCGCATGAAGCTGCGCAGGCGAACTTTATCGCCACGATCAATCAGGGGCCGTATGCGCTGGACACCGCATTATTCGATGGCCCCATTGACCGTGTTTTGCTTGGCTTGAAAGCACATGCCAACACAATCAGTCACGCGCGGTTGGTTGCTCTCGAAGAGACGTTTCCGTTGACGAGGCAGGCACTAGACGAGGAGAAATTCAACCAATTGTCGCGTGCCTATGTTGAAACCCCTGAGGCGCGAGCATGCGATGCCAACACCATCGGCAAGCCATTTCCCGACTTCCTTACGGCTGAGGTTGCCGACCAAGCTATTGTCGAACTCACCAATATCGAATGGGCTTGGCTGGAGAGCTATTACGCTGCCGAAGCCGAACCGCTATCCCTAACCGATTTGGCAGAGCTGGACGAAGCATCACTGCTTGCTCTACCCGTCGCATTGCATCCGTCAGCAAGGCTTGTCCTGACTTCGCATCCACTTGCAGCGCCACTAGGTGTACTAGCGGGATTGCAACCCTTCGCGATCCTCACGTTACGGCCCGATATCGAAGTCCGGTTGCACCCTATCGACCAAATCGAAGCTGCCATTTTTCAGGTAGCACAGCAAAAAGACGCAACACTGGGTAACCTTTTGTCCTCCGCCATCGAACAGTCCGATAACACCGACCCATCGGGGCCGGTGATACAAATGATCGGTGCAGGCGCGCTGGTCAAAGGGGGATGACCGGCGATGAAAACACTATCGGGATATTATCACCGCGCAGTCGCGCTGGCATCAACGCCTTGGTCCGAAGCCATCATGCTTTTGTTCGTGCGCATTTCGCTTGCCGGTATATTCTGGCGCTCAGGACGGACCAAAGTCATTGAAAAAACCTGGATCATGTTGAGCGACAATACCAAAATGCTTTTTGAGAATGAATATGCGGGCGTTCCTCTGCCGTCCGAACTCGCCGCGCGGCTTGCGCTGGGCGCTGAACATCTGTTTCCGGTTTTGTTGGTCATAGGCCTTGCTACGCGGCTTTCGGCGCTGGCGTTGCTGGTGATGACATTAGTGATCCAGATTTTCGTCTACCCAGAGGCTTGGTGGCAGGTGCATATCATCTGGGTTGCGCTGGCGCTGGTCTTGATAGTGCGTGGTGGAGGTAAATTGTCGCTCGATCACTGGATTGCCGCCGGTAAATGATCGCCCGAGAGGAAACTCTGCGCGATTTGATGGCGCGCTCACAACAGGGTGACAAGCAAGCCTATTCGGTACTGCTCGAACAATGCAGCCTGTGGCTATCACGGTTCTTCAGACAGAAAATTGCCGCCGATGCCGTCGATGATCTGGTGCAAGACACGCTGATCTCGCTCCACCGCAAACGCGCCAGTTACGATCCGGCGCGTCCTTTCCTGCCGTGGTTGGCGGCAATTGCGCGCTATCGCTGGGTGGACCGGCTGCGCCAAACCTATCGGCACGCGACCAGCGAGTTGCAGGATGTCCACGGCACAGAAAGCCACGAAGATGTCGTCGGCGCGCAAATCAGCATCGCCCGATTGCTCGACCAAATACCGGCAGGGCAAGCCGAGGCCATCCGGCTGGTGAAAATCGACGGCCTCAGTGTCGCGGAGGCTTGCACCAAATCGGGCCAGTCGGAACCGTTGATCAAAGTAAATATCCATCGTGGTCTCAAACGTTTGACCATGCTTATTGAGAGTGAATGAGGATGCGTGATTTCCAAATCCAGCAGCTTGTGGACGACCTTGAACCCGTCGCCGCGCTGAAACTCAACCGCTCAATGGCGGCCTCGCTCGCGATTATGGCGGCGGTGTTGGTTGTCGTTGTCCTATGGCTTGGGCCACGCAACGACATCATGATTGGCAAGCCCGATACGATGTTCCTGCTACGCGGCGGCACGTTGCTATTGCTCGGTCTTGCTAATGCTTATGGTGTGCTCGCGATGGCCAGTCCTTCCGTGGGGCGACACGGCAATGGCTGGAAAATCGCACTGGCCGCAGCGTTGCTATTTCCGCTAGCGGCGCTGATTGTGGCGCTATCCGTCAGTCCCGCCGATGCGATGGCCGCGACAGAAACTGGCCTACAATGCTTGCGAATGAGTGTGATGGGCGGCCTGGCAACAGCGATCCCGATGGTCTTGCACCTAAGGCGCGGCGCACCTACCTCTCCAGAACGCGCCGGTTGGCTGACCGGATTGGCCGCAGGTGGATTGGGTGCTTTTGCCTATAGCTTCCACTGCCCCGACAACAGCATCATCTATATCGGTTTCTGGTATTCGTTGGCCGTGGGGGTTTGTGCTGTGTCGGGTCGGTTGGTGGTGCCTAGGCTTATCCGCTGGTAATTAACTCCGCGCAGGCAGACCAGCAGCCCTTAACGCTGCATGTGCTTCGGCGATGCTATACGTCCCAAAATGAAAGATCGAGGCCGCAAGCACTGCGCTGGCATGTCCCTTGGTCACGCCTTCAACTAAATGATCCAGCGTCCCCACGCCGCCGCTGGCGACAACGGGCACATTGACAGCATCCGCTATTGCGCGGGTCAGTTCAAGATCAAACCCCGCTTTCGTCCCATCGCGGTCCATGCTGGTGACGAGCAGTTCCCCTGCCCCCAGCTCCGCCAGATGCAACGCATGTTCGACAGCATCAATGCCCGTTGGCTTGCGTCCTCCATGCGTGAAAATTTCCCAACCATCACGTCCATCGGACCAGCGTTTGGCATCGACCGAGGCAACTACGCATTGGCTGCCGAAGCGTTCAGCGATGTCGGCGACGACTTCAGGCCGCGCCACCGCTGCGCTGTTCACCGCGACCTTGTCAGCGCCAGCAAGTAATAACGCCCGCGCATCATCGGCACTGCGCACACCGCCGCCAACGGTCAGCGGCATAAAACACACCTCGGCTGTGCGCCGCACCACATCGATAATCGTCTCGCGCCCCTCATGGCTCGCGCCGATGTCGAGAAAGCAAAGCTCATCCGCCCCAGCCGCGTCATAAGCCTTTGCCTGCTCCACGGGGTCTCCTGCGTCGATCAGGTCAACAAAGTTGACGCCCTTAACGACGCGGCCATTGGCGACATCGAGGCAGGGGATGACGCGGATACGGACGGTCATGCTTTATTGGCCATCGCAATTGCCGTCGCCAAATCCAGCCGCCCATCATAAATCGCACGCCCCGTAATCACGCCCTCAATGCCATCTTTCGCATGCAGGCTGAGGATGTGGATATCGTCCAGCCCCTTTACCCCACCGCTGGCGATAACCGGAATGCGCACCGATCGCGCCAGTTCGACCGTCGCGTCGATATTGCACCCCGTCAGCATCCCGTCGCGGCCAACATCGGTGAACAGGATCGAGGCAACGCCGGCATCTTCAAAGCGGCGCGCCAGATCAACCACGGGCATATCGGACTTCTCCGCCCAGCCCTCGGTCGCGACAAACCCGTCACGGGCATCGACGGCAACGACAATGCCGTTTTCATATTCGCGCGCCATGTCTTTGACGAACTGCGGGTCCTTCAGCGCCGCTGTGCCAATCACCAGCCGTGCTACGCCCATGTCAAACCAGCGTTCCACCGTTTGCGGATTGCGGATGCCGCCACCCAGCTGAATATAGCCGGGGAAATTCTCGATAATCCCCTCAACTGCCTCGGCATTTTCGGGCTTTCCGGCAAAGGCGCCGTCAAGATCGACCACATGCAAAAACTCTGCGCCCTGCTGCGAAAACAGCAAAGCCTGCGCCGCGGGATCATCGGCATAGACGGTTGCGCGGTCCATATCGCCCTCGGCAAGCCGCACAACTTCGCCCCCTTTAAGGTCGATGGCTGGGAATACGATCATAAGAAGTTGAATCCTTTTTGTGGCTTCGTGGCTTTGTGTGAGATAATTTTTTCACACGAAGCCACAAAGCAACAAAGATTGTTTGCACTGAACATTACGGCATCCACTCCAGAAAGCGTTTCAAAGTGGCTATGCCATAGGCTTGGCTTTTTTCGGGATGAAATTGCACGCCCAAGATATTGCCCCGCCCTACAGCTGCGGTCACCGCGCTGCCGTGGCGGGTGGTAGCCAAAACATGAGCAGGCATCGCTGCATCAAAATGATAGCTGTGCAAAAAATACGCCTCGCCGCTTGCCAGCACAGAATTCGGCGCACCCAAGGTCACGTCGTTCCAGCCCATGTGTGGGACTTTAATCCCCGGCGCAGGCTCTATCACGCGGACTGTGCCCCCGATCCAGCCGAGGCCCGCATGGGTGCCATGTTCAACCCCCGCATCCGCCAAAAGCTGCATCCCGACGCATATGCCCAGGAACGGCACGCCGCCCTTCAATACCCGATCTTCCATCGCCGATAAAATGCCGTCAATCGCCGACAGCGCGGTCATGCAATGCGCGAACGCACCAACACCGGGCAATACTATCCGGTCGGCCTTTGCAACAACATCGGGATCAGCCGTCACCGCGACATTGGTCGCTCCCGCCGCCTGTAGCGCATTTTTGACCGATTGGAGGTTGCCTGCGCCATAATCGATCAGCGCCAGCGTCACACTTCGCTCCCGCTTGCGGGAGAGAACATTATAGAATCCCCTTGGTCGAAGGGATCGCATCGGCTTTGCGTGGATCAATCTCGACCGCTTGCCGCAATGCGCGCGCCAACGCCTTGTAACAGCTTTCAACGATATGATGATTGTTGCTGCCGTACAGGTTCTCGACATGCAGCGTAATCCCCGCAGCTGTTGCAAAGCTGTGGAACCAATGTTCGATCAACTCGGTATCCCATTCGCCCAGACGCGGCATAGTCAGGCCGACTTTCCAAACAAAATAGGGCCGCCCCGAAATATCAAGCGCGCAGCGCGTCAGCGTTTCGTCCATCGGCGCATAGGCGCTGCCGTAGCGCGTGATCCCGCGTTTCTCGCCAAGCGCCTGCAGCACGGCCTCACCCACCGCAATACCGGTGTCTTCGGTGGTGTGATGCTGATCAATATGCAGGTCGCCGACTGCCTTTACATTCAGGTCGATCAACGAATGCCGCGACAGCTGTTCAAGCATATGGTCGAGAAAACCGATGCCTGTTGAAATCTCATAAATGCCGGTGCCATCCAAATTGACTACAACGTCAATCGAGGTCTCGTGGGTTTTGCGGGCGATGCTTCCTGTGCGCATGGGCGCCGCTATACGCAACCGCGCGCAGATGGCAAGTTCGGTTAATCGGATAAAGCCGCACCGGCCTAATCAGGAAAGCATCTTGATTTCATTCCAAGCAACGTTCAATCAGTCGTGTATGAGCGAAGACAACCCAGACAGCCTGATTCCTTATGACGATGTGGTGCAAGAGGCGCTGCGTGCGGTGGTCAGCCGCGTTCTCGGCGATGTGTGCCTCAATGGCCTACCCGGCGACCATCAT
>JANOTI010000043.1:0-6965 GCA_031416255.1 Sphingomonadales bacterium
CCTGCGCGACAACATGAAAATGGAGCGCGCGCAGATGGTGCAGCGCGCATTCAACTTCGCGGTTGTCGATGAAGTCGATTCGATTCTGGTCGATGAGGCACGCACGCCGTTGATTATTTCCGGCCCAACCGACGACCGGTCCGAACTGTATCAACAAGTGCAATTGATCGTGGTACAGTTGATCCCCGAAGATTATGAAGCTGATGAGAAAAGTCGCAATGTGACTTTGACCGAAGACGGCACCGAAAAGGCCGAGCGCCTGTTGGAGAACGCTGGACTGTTGCAAGGCAGCAATCTGTATGATGCCGAAAACACCATGGTTGTACATCACCTCGATCAGGCGCTGAAAGCCAATGTCATGTTCAAGCGTGACACCGATTATATCGTCAAAGATGAAAAGATCATCATTATCGACGAGTTTACCGGACGAATGATGGACGGACGCCGTTGGTCCAATGGTCTGCACCAAGCGGTCGAGGCCAAAGAGGGCGTGCGGATTGAGCCGGAGAACCAGACACTGGCAACGATTACCTTTCAAAACTATTTCCGCATGTATCCGAAAATTTCGGGGATGACCGGTACAGCCGCGACCGAGGCTGGCGAATTTCACGAAATTTATAAGCTGAACGTTGTTGAAATCCCAACCAATCTGCCCGTGCTGCGGATTGATGAAAGCGACGAGTTTTACAAGAACACCGCTGATAAATTTGCCGCGATTGCGCGGACGATCAAGGAAGCCAATGAGCGCGGCCAGCCTGTTCTGGTCGGCACAGTGTCGATTGAGAAATCGGAATTGCTGTCCGAATATCTTAACAAGGACGGCGTTGAGCACCGCGTATTGAACGCGCGCTTTCACGAACAAGAGGCGCATATTGTTGCGCAGGCTGGGCGTCTTGGCGCTGTCACCATTGCCACCAACATGGCAGGACGCGGCACGGATATCCAGCTCGGCGGCAACTTTGATTTCCGCACCGATGATGAACTCAGCGACATGGAAGCAGGTCCTGAAAAGGACGCAGCGATTGAGCGGATAAAGGCCGAGATCGCGGCGGAGAAGGATCGCGTCAGGGAAGCGGGCGGGCTGTTTGTGCTTGCTACCGAACGCCATGAAAGCCGCCGTATCGATAACCAGCTGCGCGGCCGTTCAGGCCGTCAGGGCGACCCCGGCCTGTCGCGCTTTTATCTCTGCTTGGAGGACGATCTGCTGCGCATTTTCGGTTCGGAAACTCTGTTCGCGCGGATGATGAACAACAGCCTGGAAGACGGCGAAGCGATTGGCGGCAAATGGTTAAGCCGTGCCATCGAAACTGCGCAGAAAAAGGTAGAAGCGCGCAATTATGATATCCGCAAACAGCTGGTTGAATATGATAACGTCATGAATGATCAGCGCAAAGTTATCTATGAACAGCGCAGCGACATCATGGATGCTGAAGCTGTCGATGATGTGCTTGACGACATGTTTCAGGAAACCGTCAACACCATAGTAGCCGATCATTGCCCACCCGATACTTACCCCGAACAGTGGGATGTTGATGGCTTGAAACGCGATGTGACGGAGATCTTGGGATTGAATACCGATATCGACGCATGGATGCAGGAAGAAGCGATGGAGTCTGAAATCGTGGAAACACGGCTGTCCGAAATGGCGATGGCCAAACTTGTTGCAAAGCGCGACGCAGCCGACCCTGCCGTTTTCCGTCAAATCGAAAAGCAGATATTGCTGCAGACGCTGGACCATCATTGGAAAGAGCACCTCTCGACGCTGGATGCCTTGCGTCAGGTGATTTACCTGCGCGCTTACGCACAGAAAAATCCAATCAACGAATATAAGCAAGAGAGCTTTGGCCTGTTTGAACGCATGCTGGCGGCGATCCGCGAAGGCGTCACCAAGACAGTTGCCACTAACGAGTTCCGTATCGAGCATGAACAGGCCGATAGCCTTCCGGAACTTCCCGATTTTTTGACGCAGCATTTTGACCCATTCACCGGAGAAGATGACAGCGATGATTTTGATGCTGGCACTGCGGGGCTTGTCACGACAACGATTCCACAGCGGCAAGTTGGAGCCAGTCCAGCAGAGGGTAACCCTTGGGCGAACGATCCCGACATCCGCCGGAATGATCCATGCCCTTGCGGCTCGGGACAGAAATACAAGCACTGCCACGGCGCGTTTTGAACTGTTGACCGAGCGCGGAGAATGAAGCCATGACTTTGTTAGCTGGGCTCTTTTTTCTCGTTGCGCTTGTTTACGCGTCGGTCGGCTTTGGCGGCGGATCGACCTATACCGCGTTGCTGGGCTTGTGGGGTGTTGACTTCAAACTCATCCCCGTCATTTCGCTAGTCTGCAACGTCATTGTTGTCAGCGGAGGTGTGTGGCGGTTCCAACGGGCGGGGTTGATTGACTGGCGGGCGGTGTGGCCGTTGCTTGCGGTTTCGGTGCCGTGTGCCTTTGTGGGCGGCTTGGTTCCGCTTAAAGAGTCCGTGTTCCTGCTAATCCTCGGCGGAGCATTGTTGGCTTCCTGTGCGGCGTTGCTCGTGCAACCTACAAACTGGCCGCCGCGCAAATTGCCAAAACCTGTCGTGCTCGGCGTGTCGGCAGGCATAGGTCTGCTCGCAGGGCTGTCCGGCATAGGCGGCGGTATTTTTATGGCGCCGGTGCTCCACCTCATGCGCTGGGCCGATGCGCGACGGATCGCAGCTTTTGCCTCGCTATACATTTTGGCTAATTCGGTTGCGGGCTTAAGCGGGCAATTGCTGAAATCCGGCGTTGCTACATTCTTCGACGTTGCGGGTGATTATTGGCTGATGATGCTGGCAGTCTTTGTGGGCGGACACATCGGCGGAACATTGGGTATCCGTCTTTTTAGCCCGACGCTGCTAAAGGCGATCACAGCAGCCTTGGTCGGCTATGTCGCCATCCGCCTTATTGGCCAAAGCCAAAATCTCTGGTGAAAAAAATGGCTCCCCGGGAGGGATTCGAACCCCCGACCAATTGATTAACAGTCAACTGCTCTACCACTGAGCTACCAGGGAACAGCCCGGCCCAAAAACGTTATCGGGCCGAGCGAGACGCGCCTATGAAGCGGGTCGAAACAAAATGCAAGAGGGTCAGGTAACAAATTGCTCCATCGCGATACGATCATCCAACGCATGTTCGGGATCAAACAGCAGAGTTAGTGATCGGTTGCGGTCCAGGGATACCTCGACGCTGGCAATATCGCGAATTTCACGTTGGTCGGCGACGGCGCTGACAGGGCGTTTGCTGGATTCCAAAATGTTGAGTTTGACGCGGTAACGGTCTGGCAGGATGGCGCCTTTCCAGCGGCGTGGGCGGAACGGGCTGATGGGTGTTAAAGCCAACAGAGCGGAGTCGAGCGGCAGGATAGGCCCGTTTGCCGAGAGGTTATACGCGGTCGAACCAGCGGGGGTTGCTACCAGCACACCGTCACAAATCAACTCATCCATCACCACGCGGTCATTGACCCAGATTTCGAGCTTCGCCGCTTGGCGCGTTTCGCGGAGCAGTGAAACCTCGTTGATGGCAGGCAGTGTAAATTTTTGACCGGCTGTGGTTTCAATTTTGGCCACTAGCGGCGTGACCGAAAAACTTTTGGCGCGTTCAAGCCGGTCAATCAGGGCATCGGGTTGCCAGTTGTTCATTAGGAAACCGATAGTCCCCAAATTCATGCCATAGGCAGGCAATGTGCGCCGATTCTCCAGCAACTGGTGTAGTAATTGCAGCAAAAAACCATCACCGCCTAAAGCGATTACGGCATCGGCCTGGTCAAGATCAACAAAGTCATGCCGTTCTCGCAACAGCTTTTCAGCGTCGCGGGCAGGCTCTCCGGGGGCCGCCAAAAGGGCCAAGCGCGGGAACCGGCTCATCCGCCGGTTGCATTCATGTGTCGGTGCAGCCGCAATTCGCTATCCTCCAACTGACGTTCAAAATCATGCCGTTCGGGTTTCAAACGTAGCGCTTGTTGCAGCAAACGGTCCACGCCAGCCGTGCCATCCTCGCGGATAGCCGAGCGGAGATCGACGTGAAGATCAGACCCCAGACACATATAGATTTTTCCATCCGTGGTCAGTCGCAGCCGGTTGCAGTCGTCGCAAAAATTCCGGCTCATTGGCGTAATCAGTCCAAGGCGCAGGTTAAGACTTTCAACATGCCAATAGCGTGCCGGGCCTGCTGTGCGATGATCCAGCGGCGTCAGAATATAGTGTTCCTGGATTGGCGCAATAAACTGTTCTAGCGCCACAAAATCCTTGTTTCGACTCGCAATACCATCGCCGAGAGGCATCGTTTCGATGAGCGCTAGGTCGTGTCCGTGCATGGCGCAATATTCGGCCATAGGCAAAAGATCATCTTGGTTGATCCCGTTCATTGCGACCATGTTGATACGGATTGCTATGCCCGCTTTTTGAGCAGCTGCTATTCCGGCCAGAACTGGTTGAAGTTTTCCGCCACGGGTAATTTTAGCAAATCGACCAGCGTCTAGACTATCGAGGCTGACGTTGATCCGCCGAATATGTGCAGCAGCAAGCATCGCGGCATGTTGGGTAAGCAAGCTGCCGTTGGTCGTGAGGGTTAGTTCGTCTAGCCGGCCACTGGCTACGTGCTTCCCCAATTGTTGCAACAATATACCTATATCGCGCCGTACCAAAGGCTCTCCGCCCGTTAGCCGAATTCGCTTTATTCCATGATCGATAAATCGGTCCGCGATCAGCGACAGTTCTGTGTAATCAAGCAGTTCGTTGTGCGAGAGGAAACTTTGATTTTCCGGCATGCAATAATGGCAACGAAAATTGCACCGGTCTGTGACCGAGATGCGCAAATAGTCGATTTTCCGTCCGAAACCGTCAAGCATGAAACTTACCTATCGGGGCATGGGGATGCTGGCAATGCTTGCGAAAGACTTTCTGGCTATTACATCAATGTAATGACAACTGCGAACCCAGAAAAACGACTCAAACCGCGGCCAATGGCACGTGCGCGGGAAGCGCGGGAATGGCTGTCTGATTATAATCAGAGATCACAGGGTCCAGTAACGCTTTTCCTGATTGGAATTCGTGACCTAAAGCAAATCAACGAACGGCATGGACGCGGAGCAGGGGATGCTGCGATCCGGCAAGTTGGGCATAGAATTGCGCAGTTCGCAGCGATGCAGACACCGCGAGTGCGCTTAGTCGCGCGGCTGCCGGGGCGTGAATTTTTGTTGGTGTTGGATGGCGAACGCGATGAAAAGCAGTCGGTGCAGATTGCAAATGCTTTGCTCGATGCTCTGACAGGAAATCTCGGCAGTGTTGCTGATCTGGTTCATATCAGTGCGCGTGTCGGTTTCGCTCAAGCTGAGCCGGACGAAGCGGGTGTCGAACTGCATTACCGTGCAAGCGATGCTTTAGCCAAAGCCTATGCACGAAAAGGCAAACGTCATTTTGCGGCACCCTCCATTCACGCCATGGGGTTTCGTTTGCAGGCCGATCTGGATGCCGGTTTGCGCACCGCGATTGATAATGACCAGATCACAATCTTGCTACAACCGCAGTTTGAGGTTGTTTCAGGTCATCTGGTGGGGGCCGAGGCACTCGCGCGTTGGCAACATCCTGTCTTGGGCGAGATAGGGGCGCAGCATCTGTTTGCGACTGCAGACCGATGCGATCTGCGCGATGAGCTTTCGCAGTGCATTCAACGCAAAGCGATAACGATCGCAGCCAATTGGTCCGCAGCGCTGAATGATTTGCGGCTAGCGGTTAATCTCGGTGCGGAAGAACTCAGCGACGGCTATTCGGATCGCCTTATAGCGCTTTTAACCGCAACCGGGTTTGAAGCTGCTCGGTTGACCTTGGAATTGACCGAAGAAAGTCTGATTCGCGACATCGACCAAGCTGCTGCACAGCTGGAAAAACTGCGAGTTTACGGCGTGCGGGTCGCGGTCGATGATTTTGGCACCGGCTATTCAAGCCTGTCCTATCTTAAGGCGCTGCCGCTCGATTACCTTAAGCTCGACAAGGGTATGACCCCTGACATTGTCGGTACAGGCAAAGACCGCATCGTACTGCGCGCGATCATTGCAATGGGCAAAGCGCTCGAGCTGAAAATTGTGGCCGAAGGTATCGAAACGGAGATCGAGCTTGAGATGCTACGCGCCGAGGGATGCGACTATTTCCAAGGATTTTTGAGGTCCGCACCTTTGACCGCTGAGGATTTTGAACGCTTTGCTTTGCTGGCGGATTAAACGCTTGCCAGTCGCATTAACCCGCAACTTTGCGAGCCAAATTTGCCAAACCCTTTGAAAGCTGAAGGCATCCGTTCAACTTCGCCAGTGGATCAGGCCAGTTGCGGTTGATAACCAGTTTGCTGTCCGGCCTCAATTTGGCAACCGCACCCAATTTTTCTACATAAGCAAGCAAGCCTGCAATATTCGGTGGCCGGTCCTCGTGGAAACTGACCAGTGCCCCGCGCGGACCAACCTCTATTTTGGAAACTTGCGCCACCAGTGCATTCTGTTTGATCTCAATAAGTCGAAGCAGGTTCTGCGTAGGTTCGGGGATAGTACCAAAACGGTCCATCATTTCAGCGGCAAAGCCTTCAATGTCACCCGCTTCATCGAGATCGTTCAGGCGGCGGTATAGGGCCATGCGGACCGAAAGATCCGGAACATAGTCTTCCGGAATCATGATGGGCGCATCGATGGTAATCTGTGGGCTAAAGCTACCGCGCGGCTTGGCCAATCCTTGCGCCTCGGCGCGTACGGCCATGATCGCCTCTTCGAGCATGGATTGATAAAGTTCAAATCCGACTTCGCGGATGTGGCCCGACTGTTCATCGCCCACAAGATTGCCCGCGCCGCGAATATCGAGATCGTGACTGGCAAGTTGGAATCCAGCGCCAAGGCTATCCAGATCAGAAAGCACTTTGAGACGTTTTTCCGCCGCCTCGCCCATCACGCGATCCGCAGGCTGAG
>JANOTI010000044.1:0-5425 GCA_031416255.1 Sphingomonadales bacterium
GCCATAATTGGTTGCGGGTTTGACAAGGTTCAGTTCGTCGCCGTGACGCGGGCCCATTTCCTGATTCCACAATTGGCCTTTGTCATCAAAACTAAGCCCCAAAGGGTTGCGATGGCCGAGCGACCAGATTTGCGACTTCACAGGATTGGCAGCGTCGTAAAACGGATTGTCTGCCGGCACAGTGCCATCGGGGAATAAGCGCACTACTTTGCCCAGATTGCTGTTCATATCCTGCGCAGGATCAAATTTTTGCCGCTCGCCCGACGCGATAAACAGATATTTGCCATCGGGTGAGAAAGCGAGGCGGTGGCCGTAATGACCGCGGCCATCGACCTTTGGAAATTGCCGCCAGATGACTGTGACGTCAGTCAAAACCGGTGCGCCGTTTTTGCTCCCCATTTTTGCGGTAGCAACTGCGGCACCAAAACCACCGTCACCAGCTTCGGCATAGCTAAGGTAAATCATTCGGTTTTCGGTAAAGTTGGGATGCAGGATCACATCGCCAAGACCGCCTTGGCCACCATAAGCAACCTTTGGTACCCCTTTCACCTCAACAACTGGCCCTTCGGATTCCCACAGCATCAGCCTACCTGATTTTTCCGTAATCAACGCTTGGTTCAATTCGGGAAGAAAAGTCATCGCCCAGGGTTCGTTGAAAGTCGCGATTTCGGTAACTTGAAAAGGTTTATCGCTGCTTGTTTCTGCGCCTGCATTTACTGCAGACTGGCTGCATGCCGATGCAATTAGAGCGGTGGTGATTAAAAGCGTTTTGCGGAACATGAGAAATCTCCTTGGCTGCATGATAAATGTAGACCAAACTCTTCAGTTGCAAGAGGGTTGCATTCGAATCGTACTGCGACTAACTGGAATCTATCCCGACATTGCGAAACACTGAAGGGGCTGGCGCCGAACGGGGCCGGCACAATCGGTCATTCGCGTTGTTATGCTAGAATTTTGGAAACGCATGCCGAACTTAGAATCTCTGACCGCGATTATCGCCCCTGAAGCAAAAACACTTGGTTTTGATTTGGTGCGCGTTGCGTGGTTTCCGCAAGGCATCGATGGATCGGATCTACCAACGCTGCAAATCATGGCGGAGCGGCCCGATACACGGCAGCTTTCGGCTGATGAATGCAGCAGCCTTTCGCGCAGCGTATCTGATCGGTTCGACGAGCTTGATCCGATTGAAGAAAATTACTGCTTGCAAGTTAGCTCGCCCGGCATTGACCGACCGCTGACCCGCCTGAAGGATTACACCGATTGGGCGGGACAAGAAGCGAAGATTGAAATTGGCGAACCAATCAACGGCCAAAAACGCTTTCGCGGCAATTTGGTTGGATGCGATGCGGACGATAATATCGCTATCGTCGATGCGTCTGATGTCCGTCACAGCATTCCGTTTCTCGCTATCCTATCCGCTAAGCTGGTCTTGACAGACCGGCTGATTGCGTCGACTGCGCCGCTCAACAGCGCTGGGGTCGATGACATCGAAGAGATCAACCCCGAACACGAACAGGAAGATTGAGCCATGGCAACTCCCATCGCCGCGAATAAAGCCGAATTGCTGGCCATTGCAAACGCGGTCGCAACCGAAAAGATGATCGACAAGTCGATTGTTGTCGAGGCACTTGAAGAAGCAATCCAGCGTGCGGCGCGTGCCCGCTATGGTGCGGAAAACGACATTCGTGCCAAGCTAGACACGCAGACTGGCGATCTCCGTTTGTGGCGCGTGGTTGAGGTTGTCGAAGAGGTTGAGGATTACTTCAAACAAGTTGACCTGAAGCAGGCTGAGAAGCTGCAAAAGGGTTCGGTCATCGGAGACTTTATTGTTGATCCTTTGCCTCCTGTTGATCTTGGGCGCATCGATGCGCAATCTGCAAAGCAGGTGATCTTTCAAAAGGTTCGGGATGCTGAACGGGAACGTCAGTTTGGCGAGTTTAAGGACCGCGCTGGTGAAATCATTACCGGTGTCGTGAAGTCAGTAGAATTCGGCCATGTTGTTGTTGACCTGGGCCGCGCTGAAGGCGTGATCCGCCGTGACCAGCAAATCCCGCGCGAAGTCGTTCGCAACGGTGACCGCGTCCGGGCGCTGATTCTGAAAGTAGTGCGCGAAAATCGCGGTCCGCAAATCCTGCTCAGCCGCGCACATCCCGACTTCATGAAGAAATTGTTCGCTCAGGAAGTACCCGAAATTTACGATGGGATTATCGAAATCAAGGCCGCAGCACGCGACCCTGGCAGCCGCGCCAAGATTGGCGTCATCAGCTATGACAGCTCGATTGATCCGGTTGGCGCATGTGTCGGTATGAAGGGTAGCCGCGTTCAGGCCGTTGTGCAGGAAATGCAGGGCGAAAAGATCGACATCATTCCTTGGTCCGAAGATGCAGCGACCTTTATCGTCAACGCATTGCAACCTGCAACCGTTAGCCGCGTTGTGCTTGACGAAGACGAAGGCCGTATCGAAGTTGTGGTGCCTGACGATCAGTTGAGCCTTGCCATCGGGCGCCGTGGTCAGAATGTTCGTCTTGCAAGCCAATTAACTGGCCGTGCCATCGACATTATGACCGAAGCGGAATCGAGCGAGAAGCGTCAGAAGGAATTTGTTGAACGTTCTGAAATGTTCCAGAAGGAACTGGACGTTGACGAAACGCTGGCACAATTGCTGGTTGCCGAAGGCTTTAGCGAGCTGGAAGAAGTTGCTTACGTAGCGCTTGACGAAATTGCCGGTATCGAAGGTCTTGACGACGATATCGCGCAAGAATTGCAAAGCCGCGCGACAGAAGCGTTGGAGCGCAAAGAAGAAGCTTCACGCACCGCACGCCGCGAACTTGGCGTGGACGATGCGCTGGCCGAACTGCCGCATCTGACGGAAGCCATGCTGGTGACGCTGGGCAAAGCTGGCATATTGACGCTTGATGATCTTGCCGATTTGGCGACGGATGAGCTGATCCAAAAGGCCCGCACAGAACAACGGCGCAGCGACAACACACGCCGCACCAACCGTGCCGAAGACAAGCCCGGCATCCTCGCGGTCTATGCGCTGAACGAAGAACAGGGCAACGAGATCATCATGGCCGCACGAGCGCACTGGTTCGAAGATGAATCTGAAGCGGACGCGCCAGTTGTTGAAAAGGAGGACGCCATTGAAGCGGATACCTCCCAATGAGACGCTAGAAGCACCTGTAAGAAAGTGCATATTGAGCGGTGAACGGGCGGAGCAACGCCTGTTGATCCGTCTCGCGCTCGGTCCGGACGATACTGTCGCGCCCGATATCCACGGCAAAGCTCCCGGTCGTGGAGCGTGGATTGGCGTGACTGCTGACGAATTGGAAATTGCGCGCGTCAAAGGCAAGCTGGCTGGCGTGTTGAAACGCGCCTTCAAAGCTGAAACCGTATTGGTGCCAGAAGACATCGTCGAGCGTATTCGCACCATTTTGGAAAAAGCGACGCTTAACCGGCTGGGTTTGGAAGCACGTGCCTCCAACCTTATATCAGGCGCAGAGAAAGTCGATCAGGCCGCAAGGTCAGGGATTGTCTCGATGCTGTTGCACGCAGCCGACGCAAGCAATGACGGTGCCGGAAAACGCGACCAAAGCTGGCGCGTCGGTTCTGACGAAGAAGGTAGTGGCAAGGCCGGGATCAAACTTCCGGTTGACCGCGACGCGCTTTCCGCCGCATTGGGGCGCGGAAACGCTGTGCATGTCGCCATTACGGATGCACGCGCTGCGGAACGGGTGAAACATCACCTCGACCGCTGGCTTTATTTCACGGGATGCAGTAACGGCTCCGGCACCGCTTTGGCGGATGTCCGTGCAGGAACCGCATCCCGCAATACGGATAATCAAGGGCAAGGTCTGACCGATGAGTGATGAGAACGAAAATAAACCGACGCTGGGTCGCAAGCCTTTAGGGCTTAAACTTTCAGCGGGATCGGGTGCGGTAACGCAGACCTTTAGCCATGGCCGCACAAACAAGGTTGTGGTCGAGGTAAAGCGTAAGAAACTTGTCGGCAAGCCGGGTTATGCTCCGGAGCCTGAAGTTGTCGCTGCACCGCCACCTCCGCCACCCGCACCCGCACCAGCCCCTGCTGTAGCAGCAGCGCCTGTGCGCAAAGCGGCGCCAAATGGCGAAACGCCGCAAGAACGCGTCGCGCGCCTCCAACTGGAAGCCGCCGAAGACCGTCTGCGTCAGGGCGAAGAAGCCAGCCGTCGTGAGCAAGATGAACGCGTTCGCGCAATCGAAGACGAACGCCGCCGCGCCGAGGATAACCGCAAAGCTGAATTGGCCCCTGCGCCAGTTGCTGCTCCAAAAGTTCAAGCAGCTGAAACAGCGGCCCCTTCGGAAGAAGCGGGTTCAACCACTGCGGCACCGCCACCGGCCCGCCGTTTCACCCCTGTTGAAGCGCCAAAGCGCCCTGCGGCTGCACCCGCCCCGACAGAGCGCGAGCGAGAAGAAGCCAAAAAGACTCCGAATAAAACCAGCCGTGATCGTCCCGGCGACAACCGTCGTCAATCGGGCAAGCTTACCGTTACCCGCGCGCTTGACGGCGATGATGGTGCACGTGCCCGTTCGCTTGCTGCGCTAAAGCGTGCACGCGAAAAGGAAAAGCGCCTGCATTTCGGTGGCAGCCAACGCAATGCTCAGCCAAAGCAAGCCCGCGATGTTGCGGTGCCAGAAGCGATTACTGTCCAAGAGCTCGCCATTCGTATGGCCGAAAAAGGCAGCGATCTGGTCAAGACCCTGTTCAAAATGGGCATGCCGATCACACTGACCGAAACGATTGACCAGGATACAGCTGAGCTGTTGGTCACCGAATTTGGCCATAACATCAATCGCGTGTCGGATTCCGATGTTGATATTACCCATGACGAAGACGTCGATGCACCCGAAACGCTGAAAGCACGCGCACCGGTTGTCACTGTGATGGGCCATGTCGATCATGGCAAAACGTCGCTGCTCGATGCTTTGCGCGGAGCCAATGTGGTGTCCGGCGAAGCGGGTGGTATCACGCAGCATATCGGTGCGTATCAGGTGAAGGCAAAGGATGGCTCGGTCATCACTTTCCTTGATACCCCGGGTCACGAAGCCTTTACGCAAATGCGCCAGCGCGGCGCGTCGGTTACGGACATCGTTATCTTGGTCGTTGCGGCCGATGATGGCCTGATGCCGCAGACGATTGAAGCGATCAAGCATGCCAAGGCGGCTAACGTGCCGATGATCGTTGCGATTAACAAGGTCGACAAGGAAGGCGCAAACCCGCAAAAGGTGCGGGAGCGTTTGCTTGAGCATGAAGTGGTCGTCGAAGCGATGGGCGGCGAAGTTCAGGATGTTGAGGTTTCAGCGCTTAAGAAGACTGGCCTTGATACCTTGCTTGAAAAGCTCGCGTTGCAGGCCGAAGTCATGGAACTCAAAGCGAACCCTGACC
>JANOTI010000045.1:0-8332 GCA_031416255.1 Sphingomonadales bacterium
GCAGGAGATGCTGCCAGTATTTTGGTGAGAATCTCCTCTGCAAGATCGCGCTCAATTTGGGAATGCGCTCGACGCATATCCTCGTCGGGTGTAAGTGTTGGAGAGACATTTTCGTCCTGAGCAGCTTGTGAAGTGGTCTCTTGTGGGTTCTTAAAACTCTGAAATTCAGGATATTGCTGCAAAAAGGCTATGTTGATTTTTGAAGGTGGATTGAGCAGCAATTCAGTGCCGCGTGGCGTGACTATAAAATGACCACGCTTTGTCGATTCTATTAGCCCCGCCTTGCCAAGATAGCTTTTGGCCCAGTGCACGCGATTAGCGAATGTGGATTGCTTGCCAGATGGCAAAAGGTGGGCGCGTTGTTGCGACGATAGCGCGAAAGAATCGGCGAGCGTCTCCACAACTGCCCCAATTCTGACCTCGCCATGCTGCGCAGCCGCCAAGACAGGGAGCATCAGCGACTGAAAATCGGGTATCTCGTCCGGCGCTTCCAACAAGCCCATCAAACCCGCATCGGCATTAGAACATAAAGCGCAGGCGATTTGTCATTTTCACGGATCAAGGTCGGTGCGCTAGCGTCGGCGAGGTGCAGTTCGACAGTATCACCTTTAATTTCACCCAATATGTCGAGAAGGTAGCGGGCGTTAAAACCGATTTCGAAGCTGTCGTCGTTGTAGCTGCCCGGAACCTCCTCCGCCGCTGTGCCGTTTTCGGGGCTGGTGACCGACAAAGTGATCTTGTCCTTATCGAGCGCCATTTTAACAGCACGGGTCTTTTCGGTGGCAATCGTTGCCACACGGTCAACGCCTTGGGCAAAACTCTTGGGGTCGATCTTCAACAGCTTGTCATTCCCGGTCGGGATGACGCGGCTGTAATCCGGGAAGGTTCCGTCGATCAGCTTGGATGTCAAAATTGCGTTATCGAAGGTGAAACGGATTTTCGAAGCCGACAGATCGATCTGAATATTGTTGTCACCGCTTTCGTCGAGCAGTTTGCGCACTTCAGCGACACATTTGCGCGGGACGATGACATCTGGCATGCCCTCTGCACCCGTCGGACGCGGCAATGTAACTCTTGCCAGCCGGTGGCCGTCGGTGGCGGCGGCCCGCAACGAAGGCTCGCTATCTTCTGTAACGTGCAAGAATATACCGTTGAGATAATAGCGCGTTTCCTCGGTCGAAATCGCAAAACGCGTCTTGTCGATAATCTGAACGAGCGAAGCTGCGGACAGTTCAAAGCTCGTTGGCAGTTCGCCCTCGGCAATCATGGGAAAATCGTCGCGTGGCAAAGTGCCCAGCGAAAAGCGCGCACGGCCAGCGTTGATCGCCATCCGGCCATCAGCAGCATGCAGCTGAATCTGGCTGCCATCGGCCATTTTGCGCGCAATCTCGAACAAGGTGTGCGCCGACACGGTTGTGCTGCCTGCGATTTCGACTTCGCCGACAAGTGTCTCGACAATTTGCAGATCAAGGTCCGTCGCCGTCAGTTTGATCGCGCCGCTTTCGCTGGCCTCGATCAATACGTTGGACAATATGGGGATGGTGTTGCGCCGCTCCACCACGGATTGCACGTGGCCCAGGCTCTTCAGCAAAGTGGCGCGCTCGATCGTCGCTTTCATCTTGGTCCTATCCCCTTTTGGCCGCTTTGGCCCATCTTGTACAAAGCCGCTGAAACTGCATGCAATTCGGCGAATCTTCCTTAACAACTCTCCCCTCTAGGGCAAGCTGATTGGCTTTGCACGGCGGATAAATCTGTGGAAGAAGGCGCAAAATTTTCAAGGATGTTACCGGTGACGACGAACGGAAAACGGCTGTTTATCGCGCGCCACGGCGAAACAGTGTATAATGCGGTCGCACGGATGCAAGGGCAACAAGCGCTGCATACGCCGTTAACGCGTGCCGGATTTGCGCAGGCCGATGCCATGGGCCGCGCCGTTGCGCCGTGGTTTGCGGACCAACCCACCCCTGTTTTGTGGTCCTCCACCGCGGGAAGGGCGCTGCAAACTTTAGCGATTGTCGCCGAACATGTGGGGGCTGACTGGCACCTGACAAGGGCCGATGACCGGTTGCAGGAAATCGATGTCGGCGATTGGTCGGAACGTACGTATGCCGAAATTGGGGCTATGTCCGGGCCGATCATTGATCACGAACATCACCTGTTTTCGGTGAAGCCGCCGAATGGTGAGTGGTATGACGCTATCGCGGTGCGCCTTTCCAGCTGGATCGATGAGGCAATGGCCGAACCCGGCGATGCGATTGTCCTGATGCACGGCATGTCGGCGCGGGTTTTGCGCGGGTTGTTGTTGGGGCTGCCCATCCTTCCGACCTTTGACGCGCCCATCGCAGACAGCCTGCCGCAAGGCAGCATGGTGATGATCTGCGACGGTGTGGAGCAGATTGTAACGCTTGGCGAAGGCGAGGGAGAAAAGGCTTGAGACTGGCGGGTGCACTTTTGCTGTGCCTTATCGCAGCGCCTTTGCTGGCAAAGGAGCGGCTGGGCGCGTATCAAAGCTGGGCAGCGTTCAAAGATGCTGAGGTCCCGCGTTGCTATGCGATTGGATCGCCGGATGAAAGCAGCGGAACCGGCGGATATATCTCCATTGGTTTTTGGCCAAAGCGTGGTTTGAGCCACCAGCTGTATGTACGCCTGTCCCGCACACGTAGCAGCAACGCAGGCATCACGCTGTCGGTTGGCGGTAGGCGGTTTCAACTCAATGCTGACGGCAACATAGGCCGTGCCAAAGACCGGGCAATGGACCTTGCTATCGTCGCCGCTATGCGCAGTGCCCATTCGCTGAGTGTGCAAAGCACCGGTGCGGGCGGTGGCACTATTACCGATGCCTATGCTCTGCGCGGAGCCGCGAGCGCTATTGATGCTGCGGCGTTGGGGTGCGCGACGAAATAGCGTAAGACTCGCTTTCGGTGATGCATATCCTTATAGGCGCGCATCATGCAAATCCCCGGCCATATCGACCCTGTTGTCACCCCGCGTGCGATCACGCCGCGCCTTGATGGGCGGATCGACCTGATTGGCCTTAGCCATTTGGAAATCCGCCAGTTGTTTCTTGAATCGCAGCTGGATGAAAAGGCGGCGAAGCTGCGGTCGAAACAGGTGTTTCACTGGATCTATCACCGCGGGATCACCGATTTTGAACTGATGACCGACATGGCAAAACCGATGCGGCCTTGGCTGGCGCAGCGTTTCGTTATTGGTCGCCCCGAAGTGATTGAGGCGCAGGTCAGCACCGACGGCACGCGCAAATGGCTGCTGCGTACCGATGATGCGCAGGATTACGAGATGGTGTTTATCCCCGATGCGGATCGCGGGACTCTATGCATTTCATCACAGATTGGCTGCACGCTTAACTGCCGGTTCTGCCACACCGGCACAATGCGTTTGGTGCGCAATCTGACCCCGGGCGAGATCGTCGGCCAGGTCATGCTGGCGCGCGATGCGTTGGGCGAATGGCCCAAAGGCAATATGTCCGCTGCTGATGCGGATGAAGACGACGACGATTCCGAAGTTTCAGGCGGACACTATACCGCCGATGGCCGGATGCTCACGAACATCGTGTTGATGGGCATGGGTGAGCCGCTCTATAATTTTGATAATGTCCGTGATGCGTTGAAAGTCGTGATGCACGGCGATGGATTGGCTTTGTCCAAACGGCGGATCACGCTTTCGACCAGCGGTGTTGTGCCGATGATGGCGCGTGCAAGTGAAGAAATCGGCGTGAACCTTGCCGTGTCGTTGCATGCCGTGACCAAAGAAGTCCGCGACGAAATCGTCCCGCTCAACCGCAAATATGGCATTGAGGAATTGCTGCAAGCCTGTGCCGATTATCCGCAAGCCAGCAATTCGCGCCGGATCACCTTTGAATATGTGATGCTAAAGGGCAAAAATGATAGCGACGACGACGCACGCGAACTCGTCCGCCTCATCAAGCATTACCGCCTGCCTGCCAAAGTCAATTTGATCCCGTTCAATCCTTGGCCGGGTGCCGATTATGAATGCTCAACCCCCGAACGCATTCGCGCCTTTAGCACGCTGATCTTTTCCGAGGGTATCAGCGCTCCGGTCCGCACCCCCCGCGGTCGCGACATCATGGCAGCGTGCGGCCAGTTGAAATCGGCGAGCGAAAAGAAAACTCGCGCCGAGCTTGATAGGCTTGCAGAGGAAAAACAGGCAGCTTTGGGATGACGGGGAGGCAGGGCTGCGCAGAGCAAGCAGTGTGTTTTACCTCAAACCACCAGCACGCAATCGCCATAACTACTAAGTGCTGAGTCGTGCGTTAAAAAGGCCATGCCCTCGCGCCCTGCACGGCAATAAGTAACGTGTCGAATGGCCGCCATCGAGCATTGGCAGATCGTTAAGGGCGCTATCAATGCCCGTTCCAGTTCTTTCAAAAAATCGCGGGCAGACATGGGCATAGTGAATGCTGACCATGTGCATGCATTAAAACTTAGTTTAGTCCTTAGGCGATCAGTCCTCAAACAAACAACGCCACTGACTGCATCCCTGTCATCATAGGTTCGCCGCGGCTGTTCCACACGGTCATATACTGGCTGCTCGCACCGTGCGCGGCGTGGTGGGTTTCGCTGTTAAGGAACCACCAGCCTTTGTCAGTGGCGGGTGCATCGGTCAGCATGTTGAACTGCCAGTTGATCGAACTTATCATCCCTTCTTTCTTCATCAATCCCATCGTTGACGGCGGCAACGCATCGCCCATGCAGATCAGATTAGCGACAGGATCAAGGCCTTCATGGGCCTTTAGCCGGTGCCAGTTTCCTAGCCGCGCTTTGCCCTGACCAAGTACCAGCCGTTTTTCGGGATAATCCATATTGTGGGTAAAGTATTCGGGTGGGCCGCTGCGCGTGTTGGCACCGTCGGGGATCGGGGGGAGTTCTGGACGTGGCACAGCCTCATAATCGACATGACTTTCACGCCGGGCCATGAAAACGAACGTGCAGCTAAGGCCAATCTCGTCTCCGATGGAAATTTCGCTTTTGATAAACGCGCTGTTCCGGCCGCGGCGCAGGATAGAGGTGCTGATCTCCACCGCGCCCGCTAAGGGCCCTGAAAAGGCTATTTGTCCGGAAAGCAAAGGTGGCAGATCATCCGCTGTAAGCGTTGCTGCATGATAGGCTAAAACAGCGCTCAGTCCGCCGTAACAAGTGCGCCCCTGCTGCCATGTTGACGGAATTGTGATGCGATGGCGGTGCGCCCCGGGTTGGAGCTGCGACAGGATTTCGGACAGGTTCATGACGTGCGCTTAACTGGCGGAAACGCGCCAAGCAAGCATTTGCCGCTTGCGCAATGGACGATCACATGGTTGCATAGGCTCAATGCACGATGAACGATTTGGAGGGATTGAGATCCCCCGTTGGGCCGATCAATTGGTTCCACGCATCGGGCGGTTACAGCCCGATACGGTAAGTGCCAATTTCATCGATCGTTTGGTACGCAGTGCTGTTAATATGGGGGCTAGCCGCCCGAAATTATTGGATGCAATGCATTTGCAGAATGCGCCGCTGCGCAATCCGATAGGCCGCGCATCGCGGATTGTATTGATTAACCTGTTCGCAGCGATTGAGCGGGAGTTTGGCGATCCGGCGATCGGAATGCGGCTGGCTATAGCGGCCAAGCCAATTTGCTTCTCCGACTTGGGATTTGCTGCCTTGTTCGCGCCAACCGTTGGTGAAATGTTGCAAACCACCGTCGATATGCAGGGCTTTCGACAGAATATCTGGACTGCACAGCTTGACCGAATATCAAATCCGGCACGGCTTCGCTGGATATTGCCTGAAGATAACCTCGAGCATATGCATGCCTGTCTGGAGTTTTCAACAGCCAGCTACGCGCATTTCTATCGGTCGGCATTGCCGACGCGAATGACTCCGCAGGTGTTGCACCTACGCCATCAGCCCCGCTTTGACGAAGCAATTTATACAGAGCTATTGGGCTGCCCTGTCATTTTTGGTGCCGAGGAAACCTGTCTTGAATTCAACCAGAGCCAGCTGAGCCTTCCCTTGCCAAATGCCTACCCCGAATTGCTACAGCGCATGCAGGCCAAATATGAACAAGCGGTGGTATGGCTTGCGAATGGCAAGAAACATGTGGCGATAAGCTATTTGTATCTAGCCAGCGAAATGAACAAATCGCCGCTGAAACTGGACCGTCTCGCGGCATCTTTTGGAATGACAGAGCGGTCCTTGCGCCGAAAGCTGGCGGACGAAGGGTACCCGTTCCGCAAGCTGCTCGAAAAGGTTCGGCGCGATTTGTGCGATCTTTACCGGATGGAGGGGTGTCGCACGATGAGCGAAATTGCCGAACTTTTGGGCTATTCGGAACTGAGCGCTTTCACGCGGGCACACACAGCATGGCACGGCGCTCCGCCTCGCTTATATAAAGCATAACGCACAGGCAGGGTCACTCCAGCAACCGAGGCGGCACCGCCCTGTTCACCACTTCGCGCAAAGCAAAGGCGGTCTCGATACGCGCCACTCTTGGGAGCCGGGCTATCTCTTGCCGGTGCACACGTTCATAATCCTCTATTGATGCGGCGCGGACGGTGAGGTGGTAATCGTTGCGTCCGCTCATCAAATGGCAGCGCAATAGGGATGGGCTGGCGGACACCGCTTCCTCAAACGCAGCCATGGCTTCCTCGCTCTGGCTGTCGAGCGTGATCGTCACCATTACTGTTGCGCCCATGCCGAGTTTCCGCAGATTCACATCGGCGCGATAGCCGCGCAAGATGCCTGCATCCTCCAACGCTTTTTGCCGCCGCGCCGCTGCGCTGGGGGAGAGCCCGGCGGCTTCACCCAATTCGTGTTGAGTCGCGCGGCCATTGGCGACCAAAGCGCTCAAAATCTTGCGGTCTATCCGGTCGATCTGCATATATTCTCCGCGCATACACTGTATAACGCAGAAATTATGCGCTTAAATGCTATTATTGTCCAGTCTTTGCGCAGCTTCCGCGTAAAAGCCGTGCTAAATCCTCGCATATATCGTTTTGAGGAGAAGAAACATGCGCGTCGGTGTCCCCAGTGAAATTAAGGTTCATGAATATCGCGTCGGGCTGACCCCGTCCGCAGTACGCGAATATGTGGCGCATGGGCACAAGGTTACAGTTCAATCGGGCGCTGGCGCTGGCATCATGGCGAGCGACGAAGCCTATAAAAAGGCAGGCGCAAAGATTGCTAAGACCGCTGAAGAAATCTTTGCCAAATCGGACATGATCGTGAAGGTGAAGGAGCCTCAGCCGTCCGAATGGGTGCAGCTGCGCGAAGGGCAGATCCTTTTCACCTACCTCCACCTCGCACCCGATCCAAAGCAAGCCAAAGGCCTGATAAAATCGGGCTGCACCGCCATCGCTTATGAAACCGTCACGGACGACAAAGGCACGTTGCCATTGCTCGCACCGATGAGCGAAGTCGCAGGCCGTCTGGCCATCGAAGCCGCAGGCGAAGCGATGCGGCGTTCCAATGGCGGCGCGGGCATCCTGCTTGGCGGCGTCCCCGGCGTGCCAGCAGGCCGTGTTTGCGTGATCGGCGGCGGCGTTGTCGGCACACATGCCGCGCGCATGGCCGTGGGCCTTGGTGCAGAAGTGACGATAATCGACCGCTCAATCCCGCGCCTGCGCCAGCTCGACGAACTGTTCCACGGCCGGGTACGCACGCGCTATTCCACGCTTGATACAATCGATCATGAAATCAGCATTGCCGATGCGGTGATCGGCGCAGTGCTGATCCCGGGGGCCGCAGCACCACAGCTTGTAACTCGTGCTATGCTCAAGAATATGAAGCCCGGATCGGTGCTGGTTGATGTCGCTATTGACCAGGGCGGCTGTTTTGAAACCAGCCACGCCACAACGCATGCCGAGCCAACCTATGTCGTCGATGGCATCATCCATTATTGCGTCGCTAACATGCCGGGCGCGGTTCCGCAAACCAGCGCATCGGCGCTGAACAACGCAACGCTTCCCTACGGCCTTGCACTCGCGGACAAGGGGCTGGAGGCTTTGCACGCGCACAGCGAAATCGGTCGTGGATTGCTTGCCGGTCTAAACGTCCACAAGGGCCACGTTACCAGCAAAGCGGTGGCCGAAAGCCTGAACCTGAAGTTTGTCGAAGCTGAGGTTGCGTTGGCTGGATGACTTAGCCGCTATCTGCTGCTAGACGGCCCAGATGATAAACGATAGCCGGGTGACCGGGCATCAGCTTGCGGCCATGCTGGGGCTTTCCCAGCCCACAGTTTCGCGTGCGCTGCGCGGCCATAAAAAGGTCAATGAACAAACCCGGTTGCGCGTGCTGGAGCTTGCCAAAGAGCTGAA
>JANOTI010000046.1:0-5317 GCA_031416255.1 Sphingomonadales bacterium
GTTTTGTTGCAAGCTGGATCACCGGCTGGGCGGCCTATGACACAATAGTCACGGCAGCACTCTGCCAAGGCCGCGAACGCATTGCCGGGCTGTTCTATATCGGCAGCCCCGCCCAGCCTCTCGAGGAGCGCCCGCGTCCCGATTTCGACAGCATTGTCCGCAGTTACCCCTAAACACCCAGCCTTGACGCGCAACACTGTATTATGGCACTAAGGTGGCAATGAAAAATGACAGCAAACCCGTCTATCTAAAATTGCGCGACACAATTGCGGCCGCCATCCTTGATGGTGAATTTGTCGAAGGGCAAATGTTGCCGTCGGTACGCGCTTTTGCCGCGCAACAAGGGGCAAATCCGCTGACTGTCGCCAAAGCCTATCAGCTGTTTCAGGATTCAGGGCTGGTCGAGGTTAAGCGCGGCGTTGGTTTATTTGTGGCTCTGGGTGCCGAGGCAAAGTTGCGGAGCACAGAACGGGCGCATTTCCTGCAAAATGTTTGGCCCGAAGTGAAGGCCCAGATGGTTCGTGCCGGAATAGCTCCAGCCGACCTGCTCGAAAAAGTCTAAAGCCGCTTCAACGTTTTTTGCGCTGCCAGGCTTTTTGCGCCGCCAGATAGTCCGCCGCGATATCTTTGCGTGCAGGGTCCAGCTTGTTGGCTTTGCGCAGCAGATTGTACGCCGCCTTTGGGTGTTTGCCTGATTTCAGCAGCATCTGACCATAGATATGCGTGGCCATAATGTTTGCAGGATGGACCCGATAAGCAAGCTGTGCCTCACGCAGCGCATCGTCCAATTGCCCTGCGCCTGCATAAGCACGCGCGATATTGGCGTTTAGCACCGGATCATTATAGCCCAGCCGAACCCGTGCCCGTTTTAGCCAGATTATCGCATCCTGCCATTGCTCCCTATCCAACAAGTCGAATGCCCAAAGGCGCTGCCCCGATAGGCTATCAGGGTTAAAGCTCAAAAATTCGCTGATCGTCTTGCTAGCAGCGGCGTTGTTGCCGGACTGGCGATAAGCGGACACAAGGCGCAGCATGATCGAACTGGAAAAGGCAATTTTTCGCGCCCGTTCATAGGCGTCAATGGCGGCCTGCCCGTTGCCAGCCGCCGTTTCGACATCGCCAGAAACTATATGCGCCTCCACCACACCGGCATTGCCCTCCAATAGCCGGTTCGCCTCAATTCGTGCTGCGCCTGTATTACCCGCGGCGAGTAACAAACGGATATACGGAACGACGGCACCGGCGCTGCGCGGATTACGTCCCGCATCGGCAGCTGCGCCATCCAGCGACCGATTGTCCATAAATGGCCGTGCAATAATCGCGTTGGGATAGGCGACGCGGTCGAGCCGTCCGGCAGCAGGTTTGGTCTCGCCCATCGCTTCCAATATTCGTGCCCCCAGCATTATGGTGTAGCTGTCTGCATCGGGGCGATCGACAAAGCGGGCGATAACATCCCAAGCGCCGCGGTGATCCCCGGCCTTATACAAAGCGCGCGCCAACAGGGATCGCATTTTGATATTCGAAGGCTGCAATTCGACCAAATTTTCGAAATGATCGATAGCGATATTCCAATTTCCCGCTTCGAATTCAACAATCGCCGACAACAGTTTCGGCCCTGGAAAATCCGCAAAACTTCCCCCAATATGGGGGATTATGCGGCGGGCTAGTGTATAATTTCCCGCCCGGGCAGCAATCACCGATTGCATATACATGGCGCGCGCATTTTTACTGTCGAGCGCGATGATTTTTCGCGCTTGCGCCAACATGTCTGCATACCGGCCAGCTTCGCCCAATGTTGCGCCATATTCCTCCAACACCGGAATATCATTGGGGCTGACGGCTAAGGCACGTTCAAACCATGGCAGCGCCGCCACTACGCCGAATTGCGACCGAACCAAACGGCCGCGCAATTCCAGTGCACGAACGTTGTTAGGATCAAGTTTTAACGCATAGTCCGCTGCATCAATGGCGCCGCCCTGATTGGCAATGACCAGCCGAAAGCGTGCAATCTCGGTCCACAGCTTGCTGTCATCGGGTGTGCGCTTTATCGCTTGGTTGAATGTCTGTTCAGCAGCAGTCGTATCGCCCAAATCCATTAGCACACGGCCCAGAATCCGGTCTGCATAAGGCCGAAAACGGGGTGCGATTGTTTTTCCCGACAATATAGACCGGGCAAAGTCCAGATCGCCCAGCAACCAATGGGCATGTCCCAACAGATGCGCTGTTTCGTTTTCAGGAACACCCAGCGCAGTTGCCTTATCCAGCGCTGCACGCGCCGCCACGGCATCGAAGAGTTCCAATGCGACCTCGGCTTGCGCCACAAAGGCCTGTCCCCACCGGCCATCCTCGGCGGTTGCGTTCATCAATTCAACGCGTGCCGACCGATAATCAAGCGCGCTGCGAAACTCCATGGCGCGAACAAACGCCGCCCGTGCATCGGCATTTGGTTTATACGCCGTTGCCGATGAAGCTGCCGCAAAAAACAGCGCAGCAACCAGAGCCTGTTTAAATCGCAGATGGGTTTTGCGCGGTACCATAGGCATGAGCTTCAAACATGCATTTCATAGTGTTTCAACAAATCATAAAGCGTGGGGCGGCTGATGCCGAGCAACTTGGCCGCGTTTGAAATATTGCCCTCTGTGCGGGCAATTGCGCGGCCAATGGCTTTACGGTCCGCAACCTCGCGAGCGGCTTTTAAGTTTAGCAGGCGATCTTCGTCATCAGGCGCATCGAATTGCAGATCGTCCACCGTGATAAACTTGCCATCAGCCATGATAACCGCCCTTTTGATGCGATTTTCCAGCTCGCGAACATTGCCTGGCCACCCCCATTGATCGATCGCCGTCAATGCCGCAGCGGCAAATCCTTTGATCGACGGATTCATCTCGCGGGCAAAACGGGCCAGAAAATGCTTGGCCAGCAACACGCTGTCGCCGCTACGTTCCGAAAGTTTCGGGATATCAATCGTTACTTCGGCAAGGCGGTAATAGAGGTCCTCGCGGAACGTTTGATCAGCAATCATTTTCTTCAGGTTCTGGTGTGTCGCAGCGACAATACGGACATCAACGGGAATGGTTTTGCGTCCACCGATCCGTTCAATAACGCGTTCCTGCAAAAACCGCAGCAGCTTGACCTGCAACGGCATCGGGATATCGCCGACCTCATCCAAAAACAACGTGCCGCCATGGGCTAATTCAATCTTTCCTTCGGTCATCTTTATAGCCCCAGTAAAGGCGCCCTTTTCATGACCGAACAGTTCGGATTCCAACAGGTTTTCGGGGATAGCGCCGCAGTTAATGGCAACGAACGGCTTGCCTTTGCGCGTGCTGCTATCGTGGACACCGCGCGCCAGCAATTCCTTGCCCGTGCCGCTTGCGCCCAACAACATGACCGAAACATTCGTGTTGGCGACGCGCTCCACAGTGCGCGCAGCTTTCAACATCTCGGCCGATCCGGTTACCAAACTGCCAAACAGCAACTCGCCGCTGCTGTCGGGTTGCTGCAATTTCTGATTGGCGACTTCCAAATCGCGGACATGAAATGCACGTTTCACAATGAGGTGCAGCTCATCGATATCCACCGGCTTTTTATAAAAATCCCACGCCCCAGCGGAAATCGCCTGCAACGCACTTTCTTTGGCATTGTGTCCGGATGCGACAACGACTTTAGTATCCGGTTTTATCCGCAGTATTTCATCAAGGGTATCAAAACCCTCGGTTGTGCCATCCGGATCAGGCGGCAATCCAAGATCGAGCGTCACGACATCCGGTTCTTCGGCGCGGATGATCGCTATCGCTTCGGCACGGTTCGATGCGCAATAGACTTCGAAATCCTCATACGACCATTTCAACTGCCGCTGCAGCCCCAGATCATCTTCGACGATCAACAGTTTGCGTTTCTTTTCGGTCATCTCACGCTGCCTCGTTCATTGCGTTTCCGGAATTTCCGGAGTGTTCGTCAATTTCATGCTGTGTGGCGGCAGGCAGCAACAAAGTCATGCGTGTGCCTTTACCAATCCGGCTATCGACGCGCAGATTGCCGCCAATGGATTGCGCCAATGCCCGCGCTTCATACGAGCCGATGCCAAAGCCGCCGTCCTTTGTTGATTCAAACGGTTTGAATAGCTGATTTGCGATAAACGCTTCGGTCATGCCGCACCCGTTGTCGGTCACGCGAATTGCAACATCGCTACCCTGTCTGCTCGCGCCAATGCGTACAGGCGATCCATCGGACGTCGCCTCAATCGCATTTTGCAACAGATGGTTCAGGATAGTTTCAATCCTGGCCGCGTCGGCATGCGCATAGATATTCGACGAAAGATCAGCTTCAATAGGATAGATCAGGCGCTTTCCGTGGATCACAGAAGCGATTGTTTTTTCTATATCGAGCGGCGCAATGTGCGCGCTGCGGGTCTGGCTATGTTGCGACAGACGTTTCAACAAATCGTTCATTTTATCAACCGAGCTTTTCAACGTTTCGACCATATCGACTTGGAAGGCGGGGTTTGACGCATGTTTTTCGGCATTGCGTGACAGGATCGAAAGCTGGCTCACCAAATTTTTGATGTCGTGCATCACAAAGGCAAAACGGCGGTTGAATTGTTCAAACTGCCGGTTTTCGGCCAAGGCTTGCTGGCTGGTTGCTTCGGCCAAATAGCTTGCTAGCTGGCGTCCTACGACGCGCAGCATATCCAGATCTTCCCAGTCAAGATCACGCCGTATCGGAGGACGCGCCAAAACGGCCATTCCCGTTAACCGGCCAAAATGAACCAAAGGCACCACAGCCCAGGCGCGTTCTTCATCGAACATCCATTGGGGCACTGCGCGCGGATCGCACCGTTCATCGCTGCCGTCGCGCACAGTATCCATCAGCAGAATATGTGACGAGGTTTCAAAAAACGGGATCGTTTGTGAATTACCGGCAAATGTCGGAACATCCGCTGTCGGCCAGTTCCACCGGGCCTGCACAACCAACCGGTCTTCGTCATCGCGGGTCATCAACAAGCCCGCCGGGCTTTCAAAAATATCGGCCAATGATTTGACGACGCGTTCATGAAAGGGCGCAGCATCGGCTGTTGGAAAACCAATTGTATCGGCAAAGCGCATCCATTCAGAACGGTAATCATAGCGATGCTGGAAAAAGTTTTTGGCAATGACCACGTTAATCCATGCGCGAAATTTGCCCGATGGCAGGAACAATAATGCGGCAATCGACATCGTAAAAATCAACGTGATTTGGGCGAGCCGCGCATAGGTTCCACCAACCAGTTGCAGGGCTGTGGTCAGCAGAACCATCCCCAAGAGATAGCCGCCAATTG
>JANOTI010000047.1:0-4908 GCA_031416255.1 Sphingomonadales bacterium
CTCGGCGACGCGATCGAGGCAGGCGCGCACGACCGCCTCGCAGGTGGCCCCGCCGGACGCAACCGCACGGACGATATCGGACAGTTGCTTCTGGGATAGACGACTGCCTTTCATGGCCGAAATGGCAAGCGCCCGCATCGACGCCTGTATGGCCGGCAATTCAATCGTTCTGTCACCCTCACGGATGGTGACTGGTCGGTATGCCTCTTGCAGTATTAGTTGATCGGTTGGCCGCAGTACGGGATCCCAGTTGGGCTTTTTGACAGCTTTGTTGCGAGGCCTGCCAGTAGGATTGCCTGACCGACCCTTCTGGAACCTGCTCTCTTCAGGTGGTTTGGCATATCCAACTCGGTATGGAACCAAGCCGGCGGCGTTTTCATCATCCGCCGCGCTCATTCGGCTGCCTCCGCTGTCTCCAAAACAATGCCGTTGCGCACGTCATCAACCTCATCGAACTTATGGCTGCTCGATGAGTGCGTTGCAGACTTGCCAGTATAGGCCTGCCATCTGCGGACTATGGTATCGCAGTAGAGCGGGTCATATTCTATGAGGCGCGCTGCGCGCCCGGTCTTCTCGGCAGCTATCAATGTTGAATCCGAGCCGCCAAAGCCATCGAGGATGATCTCGCCACGTTTTGAGCAGTCCTTTATGGCATCGGAGATCATCGCAACGGGTTTTACTGTAGGATGCATGGCTAGCTCGTCACCCCTGCTGGCGCTGATTGAGCTGATGCCCGCATAGTCCCAGACGTTGGTGCGGTATCGACCGGTCTCGCCGAGACCAAAGCTATTGGTATGTGGCGCAGTGCCCTGCTTGAACACAAAGATGAATTCGTGCTTGGAACGGTAGAAGGCGCCCATTCCGCCATTGGTCTTGTTCCAGACAACCAAATTCTTGAGCTCGGTGAACGCCGATTTGCCGGCAGCGAGCATCTCGCCCATATGCCGCCAGTCCATGCAGACAAAAGCAATTGCGCCATCGCGCATAACCTATGCCATTGCGCTTAGGCTCTCTTCGAGAAATCGCGTGAACTTGCTCTCGCTCATCTCGCCCGAGGCGAAGGCGAACTCGCGGTGTTTGACTGACCCCAGCCCGCAGACATTGCCGTCGATCGCAACATTATAGGGCGGGTCGGTAAAAACCATGTCGACCCGCTCATTGCCAAGTAGCGCTGCATAATCGTCGTTGGTCCGAGCGTCTCCGCAGATGAGCTTGTGCCGTCCCAGTATCCAGACATCCCCCATGCGAGAGATTGCAGGACCGGTAACATCGGGCACAGCATCTTCAGCGGCATCGGGCGCATCCGGATCCGCCTCACCCGCCTCATCCAGCACAAAATCTATCTCGGCCAGGCTGAACCCGGTCAGTTCAACATCAAAGTCAAGGTCGACCAAGCCCTGAAGCTCGATAGCCAATATCTCACGATCCCAACCGGCGTTTAACGCCAGCTTGTTGTCGGCAAGCACATAGGCTCTTCTCTCGGTTTCGCTCAAATGGGAAAGGGCAAGTGTCGGAACGGTCTTCAGATCCAGCTGCTTTGCAGCCTCGACTCTGCCGTGGCCGGCGATGATCTCGCCATCATCGCCAATGAGCACTGGGTTCACAAACCCGAAGCGCTTTATACTCGAAGCAATCTACTTTATCTGCTTCTTTGAATGTGTCCGCGCATTACGCGCATATGGTTTGAGGGATGCAACACTACGCTCGATAACTTCCGTAACTGCCTTCATAATAACGATCTCCTGTAAACAAATTCATAGGCTAGCTCCTTTTTGTTATTCTTTTCATACTACTTGCAGGATAGGAACGAAGAGGGATTAATACAAGAACATGTTGCAAACATTTATCGCTGCACAAGCACGGTTTATCGCAAGAATGTGGAAGACTCTGTGGAAGGCTGGCAGGGACGATTGTAGCTCCGCCAAACCAGTGGGTCGCGCGAGCAATCCCTGATCAGCCACCCGCATTCCCTGTTTGCAGCAAAGCGCGTCCCTGTTCGGGTCAAACATATTCCCTGCTATCGCAAATCGAATTCCCTGATATTTTTCTAGGGAATTTGGTCCAAAAGTCTTTGATTTCTGCGGAATTCAGCCTGCAACCGGCCCCAGAACACGGCTGGAAAATGGATGATTTCCCTGATAATTCCCCAATAACAGGGAATTTGTCGCAGAGACCGGTGTCTAACGACTGCGCGCACCTCCAGACATTATGTCATTAAAATCACCCACCCTACTCGGCGCTGAAAAACTCAGAATTTTAAGCGTTCTGGCCCGGCATCCGAAGAACTAAGCGCGCCAAATTAGCGTGAATAGCCCAGAGTCTCTGAGTGAGTTTTGGCTGTGACGGTTACGACAGAGACGCTGGCGGGAATCACTAGCCTTCTGGGCATTCTGCGCAGTTTATCTCCTGCTGATAGCTTTCGTTCGTTCATAGGTAAGGCTAGCGGCAGAAAGGGTGTCGGATGCCGGCAATCCAATTCCTTCACCCCTACCGCGCCCGCCTCCGAGAGATCCACGGGAGAAACGGGAACAGAAATTGTTCGCTTATCGATAGCCGCTTGCGATCGTCCTGACCGGCAATATCCGATTCACCGGCACGGAAAGTGCCGAACATGCGATCGAAAAGAATCACGCAGTTGCCATAATTGCAGCGGGTGTCTTCAAAGCTTTTGGCCGTATGGTGCAGGCTGTGATGCTGGATGGTTGTGAAAAAGAATGAAAACCATTTTGGCGGATCGGCGCGCACATTGGCATGGGCATAATAAGAAATGGCGCCAAGCGCGTTGAAAGCCGCGAACATGGGTGCCTTTTCGAAATCGAGAAACGCTATCACACTCAGGCTTATTAAGAATAACTCTATCGGATTGCCGACATAGCCTTTCATCGCGTTCAATTGCGTAATGTGATGATGCGGGGCATGCGTTGACCAAAGCCAGGCATTGTTGTGCATCCAACGATGCAGCCAATACTGCCCGAATTCGACCAGCAGCATCACCGCGGCCACCTGAACCAGAAAAGGCAATTCTGCGATCCATGGCGTCGCTATACCCAATGCCTCTTTTGCTTCGTACATCGGGCTATTGGCCAAAGCGTCGCTTGTCCACGAAATGGCTGTGATCCCGAACAAGACGTAGAAAATATCGGTCAGGAATTCCTGACGGTTTATCCTCCAGCCTGTGTGCCGTTCATTCACCAATTCCATCAATTGGACAAATGCCAGCACAACAAGACCTACCGCCGTGATGGTCCACCATTTGTCGACCCAAGCTTCGGGAGCTAACGCCCAGAATGCCAGGATTAAGGCAACGGTTGCTGGCGGTAACAGATTGAACAGGGATTGTTTCATCGGACATCCTCTCCCAACGTCTGTGGGCTAGCGCTTGCACAGCACTATTTTCGGAGCGACCGCATTTTATGTATCTGCAAACGCAGCGCCAGTCGAGTGCAAACCGCCAACGCAGGCCCGCGAACTGAAAAGTCACAGGTGGAGAGCACAGCGGTAATCGCCATTCCCCCAAAGGAATTTTTGTGACATGCATCCACGGGGGACGGAGGCTATTCTGATGCATTATCTGCCCGTGATTGCTGTGTTACTTGGCCTGAGCGGGTGTGCCGGCGCAGCGCCGCCTGAAAGCGTAAACAAAAACCCACAGCCCGTTGCAGCGGAAATGCTGATCGATGCGTTCTACTCATTTGATTCTGGTCAGTTGCTCGCTGCTTTGGCAGATGCGCCGGCTTCGCAACCGCAGTTGCTATTTTATCAAGGCTGGGCCGAGGGCGGAAACTACGCGATCATGGAGCGTCAGCCATGCCAGTTCGTCAGCAAAAGCGAAATCACCTGTGCGATTACCGTTCGCGACGACCTGATTGCAGCGCTTGGTACCGGCTATTGGGTCACGGACACGTTTCATCTGACGATCCACGGTGTTCAGATCGTCCAGGTTCGCACCAGTTCCAATGACCCGCCCGACTTTGACTTGGCTTTAAACTGGCTGCGGCGTGAGCGACCAGATGTGATGGCTGGCCCTTGCCGAGGCTTCTTTGCGGACGGCCCGACCCCTCAAGACTGCGTCCGTGCAGTGGTCGAAGGTTTCAAAGCCTATAAGGCTACCACGCAATCGAATTTATCACCGCAATTGCGAGACAAGCATAATGCCTTTTTCCCGCGTGAGACGAACAGTTGCTAACACGACTAATTGCTGCGACCGCTTACGAAATTATCCAAGAACTTAGAAGCTGAGGGTGGACCATTCCTCCAGACATTTCTGCCACCGCAGTCTGTTGAACGCCTCAGCATGGCCTTGGATACCAATGGCTGTTCCCAGCCGTCTTTATGTCTATTGTCACAAACGGTAAATAGTGGGACGATTGCGGATTCTCTGGGCAACGATCTGTAAAGCGGCCTATCAGTATGCGGGGTGCATTTTGTGACGGATAGCAAAACGGCAAAGCACGGCTCTGAGCGCGCACCGACCACTGTGTTTGTAAGCTATTCGCGTGAGGATCGCGCACGCGCCATGCCGATTATCCAGATGATCGAAGAGGCCGGATTTTCTACCTGGTGGGATGGACTGCTTGCTGGCGGAGAGCGATTCTCGCACGCGACCGAAGAAGCGCTGAATGGCGCAAAGGCGGTGGTTGTTTTGTGGTCCAAGGCGTCGGTACAGTCGCATTGGGTGCATGACGAAGCGACGCGTGGCCGTGATCGCGGGGCGTTAGTGCCATTGTCACTCGACGGATCAGAACCGCCATTGGGCTTTGGCCAGTTTCAGGTGATCAATCTTGCCAATGCAAAAGTTAGGAAGGATGACCCGGAGGTGCAGCGCTTTCTCCGCGCTGTCGCCGCTCTGCACGAAAAGGATATCGTTTTTCCCGCACTAAAGCCGGTGCATGCTTCGCGTTTCAACCG
>JANOTI010000048.1:0-2225 GCA_031416255.1 Sphingomonadales bacterium
GCACGGGTGACAACACTTGTATAACCCCAACCGAGCACCTGAATTTTGGTGCCAGCTACAACCCGCTTAAATCCAGGCACGTCGTCAGGCAGCAAGACCGGTTTTTGCACTGCTGCCGCCGATTTTGGGGCAATCCTTACAAGCGCAATGTCGTTCCGTTTGCTCGTTGTTGAACCCGGCTCATAGCCCGCATGCCAGACCACCGCTACGATGCGGTAAGGCTTGCCGCCGGTTGATAATGTTTGCGTGCCGACAAGGACCTCGCGTTTGGACAAAACAGCTTTGCCCGCGACCGGTGTTTTTGCGACACAATGCGCTGCCGTCAGTACGATATTGGGCGCAATCAGCGAACCAGCGCAGCGGTGATAGCGTTGAAAATGTTTCTGCTTGGCCAAAGCCTTTCCAGCCGAGCCTAACGCTGTATCAGCGATGATCTGCTGATCGCTATAGGTGTCGGTCGAATAAATTTGCACCTGCCATGGGGCAAAGTTTGCAGGGACTATGCTGCCTCCACCAACATATTTGCTGCCAGATCCTTTGGCATAAAGCGCAGTGACTGCGATGCTCCAATTGTCGTCCAGATAAGCGTTGGTCAGTGGTATGCGAACATTCGTACCGGATAACGCATCGCATAATAGCCGTTCAAGTTTAGTCAGGCATTTGGTGAAATCTACACCGCGAACATCTGTGGAAAAAATGTTGGGATTGATCGGTTCGGCAGAGCGGATAGTCACCAACCGGTAGCGACCCTTTTGAAGCGGGATGGTATCTCCGGCTCTTTCAACCAAAGCGCCTGGTGCCAATGCAGCGCCATTATTGTCTGCAGGTTCCAGCGACATGTAGATATCGTTGTCGGGGTTGACGATTAACAGATAGACGTACTGCGCCTTGTCATCGGCATTGCGTACGCCAACGCGGATGCGATCACCTGCTTTATAATCTTCAAGATAGCTGCTTCCGGTTTCCGGACAGGCGCGTATTTCCGGCTCCACGCACAGTGCAAAATCCCTCTGATACTGGCCTGTTTCGAGCAAAGTAAGCGCACGTGACCGAACGATTTTTCGCACCGCATAATCGAACTGGGCGGCAAAATCCGGTGAATCGATGGCTCCGACCACGATTTGGGAATGGATATCCTGATTGATCGAGGCGATATCGAAACGGTTGTTATCATACGAGATATCATCCTCCAGAAAACTCAAACTGCCGGGGGGCTGCAGCATATCGAACACCACAATTTGTCCAGTATCGTCATACGAACGGCTGACTTCAAACTCGGTCGGCCAGCCAATACGGAGCAAAGGGTTTTGGCGTGCGTTTTCCAGAACTTTGTCCATGTCCAGTCCCAGGTTTTGCCTGAATCCGATCGTGACAGGCTGAATTTCGGGGCAAGGAATGGACAGTGGCGGTGCACCGATCAGAAAGCCGCTTTGAGAGCCGCAATCTGAGTCGGGGCTTCTGCCGGTTGCTGCAGTCGGCGGCACTTGCGCTATGGCAGACGCAGAAAATCCGAACGCACAAAGTGCAACACTGAACGATAAAAACCAGCTGCGAACCTGGCTTTTCACCGTCCATCTTTTTACCCGCGTCATAGAGCCTCCCTCTTGGAAGTTACCGGCGCGACCCAGATTTTGTAAGGGTAACACAAAATTGAACACAGCGTAACGAATACGCTATTCGCGGCATGATACGGCTAAACCGGGACAGTGATATGCTTCCCGCCAAAGACGGCCTGCCAGTTTTCGATTTCATCCACCACAATATCGTCGATAGAATGGGCAAGGCGCGATATTCGCGCATAGCTCAGTTCGTGATCGGGTGCTGCTAACAGGATCGAAATCCGTGCCTCGATATCACCCAGTTTTTCAGCGGTGATTTCGGAAATTGCAGCAAAGCGTTCAAAGTCTCCGAAATAAAGTATTCCGGCAAAAGCGCCGCCCAATGTCGGAAGCAACACGCCCAGGAATGTAAAGGCCTTTGCCACATCATGCGGCAGGCTATCCGGCCACCATCCCAATGCGGCGCCCAATTCAATCAACAAATACATTGCCACCGAAATCACAGCGATAAGGAACAGATATTCAGAATTCCGGTGAAGATTATTTTGGGCGCGTTTCAGCCTGACTGCCTTGCCCAGATGATATTCGCGCTGCGGTGATACGTGATGGTCGCGCATCAGCGACAATGCGCCGCGCAAATAGGCGTGGGTTACTTTCATTCGCGGC
>JANOTI010000049.1:0-5980 GCA_031416255.1 Sphingomonadales bacterium
TGCCAAGCAAGTTTGCCGGATGGGGCGACAACCGTTTCCGCGAAGCCGGTTTCCGCGTTGTCCCCGGCGCAGTCGCACGGCGCGGCAGCTTTATCGCGCGCAACGTCGTGCTGATGCCCAGCTTTGTAAACATCGGCGCGCATGTTGGTGAAGGATCAATGGTCGATGCCTGGGCCACCGTCGGCAGCTGCGCCCAGATCGGCAAGAACGTCCATCTATCGGGCGGCGTCGGCATCGGCGGCGTTCTGGAGCCACTGCAAGCCGGACCCGTTATCATCGAGGACAATTGTTTTATCGGTGCGCGTTCCGAAGTGGTCGAGGGCGTGATCGTCGAAGAAGGCGCGGTGCTGGCGATGGGCGTGTTCATCAGTTCAACCAGCAAGATCGTCGACCGCGAAACCGGCGAAATCTTCGTCGGCCGCGTTCCTGCTTATTCAGTGGTTGTTCCCGGAACTCTGCCGGGCAAGCCCTTGGCCGATGGATCGCCGGGGCCAAATCTGGCCTGCGCGGTAATCGTCAAACGCGTCGATGCGCAGACCCGGGCGAAGACGGCGATTAACGAGCTGCTACGGGACTAGACTGGGCACGTACGCGGTAGCAATCTTATCGACGAATTTCTGAGGCGAAGCACCCAGCAGGTTAGTCAAAACGACAATCGTGAGATCGTCTTCTGGATAGATGAATATGGCCGCTCGCTCCCCGCCGATGGGTGTGATTGCAGGGTGAGAAGCACGCCGCGCAGATGGCCAGCCCAATCCATAGCCATTGATACTGGCGTTGAACGCCCGATAAGTTCCATCCCTTTGCAGCTGCGGTTCCCAGAGCTGTTTTAGGCTATCCTCCTTGACAAGTTTCAGCTTTTGCAGCGCGATAACCCACTTTGCCAAATCAGTAGACGTGGTCTGGATACCACCGGCTGGGAGCAGCGATTCTGTCCACAGTTCATTTCGTGCGAAAGGCATCTTGCTGCGTTCGATGCCGATAGTCTTTGTGCCCTGCGTCAGAAGTGTCAAATATGTATAAAGGTGCGCCACATGCGGGTTTGTATTGGCGCTGCCATCCGAAGTGTTAGCAAAGCTCGAGTGTTTCATTCCGACTTTGCCGAACTGCCGATTGCGTACGAAAAATGAAAAGGGCTTTCCGCTTTGCTTTTCTATAACTTTGCCAAGCACGACATAATTGGTCTGGGTATAATCAAATTTCTCACCCGGCGAAAAATCCAAGGGAAGTTCCTGCACCTTTGCCCAAGCAATATCGGGTTCGGCGCCATCTATCAGGCGAAGATTGTCATCGACGATCTCGGGCAGGCCGGACATGTGGGTAAGAATGTGCCGGACGGTGACTTCACTCCAAGTAACCGGAAGCCCTTCAAGGTACTTTCCCAATGGCGCATCAAGATCAAGTTTACCGGCTTCGACTAGCTGCATCGCCGCAACTCCAGCAAACGCCTTGCTCATCGAGTTGATCTGGAAAATAGTTTGTGTCGTCACAGGTGTCTTGGCTTCAAGATTGGCCTGACCGTAAACGCCTGTAAAAACGATCTTGCCGTGTTGCACGATTGTTAACTGGAGCCCCGGGATGCCGCGAGCTGACATCTCGCTTTGGACCACGCGTTCAATTGCGATTTTCTTGTTCCCAGCCTCTGAAACATATGGCGTGCGGGAATTGGCCATTGCGCCAACCCCTCCCACGACCGCAATCAAGCCAATTGCTGCGGCGACTTTGTTCAACATGTTTTGAGGTCCGTAAATTGAGAGATTAGGCGTAGTGTGAGTGCGTTACTATTGTAATACACCATTGTTGGAGTCAAGCTACCATAGCGTGCAAGCGGCTCTTCTGCCTACATGCCAGAAAGTAGTCATTGGAAGTTCTACTCCATATCCACATTTAAGCCAGTCCCCCTCCCTACAGCCTAAACCCCTATTGCCAATCAGACCATTTTGCTCCACAAAGACATCGCGGACCGGGCCCCTCTGGCGCTCGTTTGATTGACTGATTGGTGATCAAGCAACGTGATGTCGGCCGCATCGGATGTTTCCGGTGCTGGGTCGATTGGTTCTCTCCTCTCCCCCGAAAGCCCACGCTCCAGCGCTGGAGCATCCGATTGAACTTCAATTCGTTCAAGAGGAACTGACACATGGATTTTTTAATGATGGACTGGCTGGGAACGCCGGTCTGGTTTTGGCTGAGCTTTATCGGCCTTGTCGCGGCGCTGACGGCCTTTGATCTTGGTTTCCTGCACAAGGAAGACAAGGAAATGGGCATAGGCGAATCGTTGAAACTCACCGCCTTTTACATCTCTATCGCACTTGCCTTTGGCGTGTGGGTCTGGATGGCCAAAGGTGCCGATCTGGGTATGAAATACTATACCGGCTTTTTCATCGAAAAGGCGCTGTCGATTGACAATGTTTTCGTCATCAGCCTGATCTTCACCTATTTTGCTATCCCTGCGAAATACCAATATCGCGCTTTGCTTTGGGGCATCATCGCCGTCATCGTGCTGCGCGGGATCATGATCGCTTTGGGTGCGGCGCTGGTGGAGCAATTCTATTGGACGCTCTACCTGTTCGCGGCGTTCCTGATCGCGACCGGCGTGAAAATGCTGTTCGGCAGCGACGGTGAAATGGATGTGTCCAAAAACCCGGTCGTGCGGTTCATGAACAAACATTTCCGCATAACACCAGACCTGCACGGCGAAAAATTCATCGTCAAAGTGCAGGATGAAAAGACCGGAAAAATGGTCCGCGCGATGACGCCGTTGTTGCTCGCGTTGATCGTTATCAATCTAGCGGATCTGGTGTTTGCGGTGGATTCGGTGCCTGCGATTTTCGCAATCACGACCGATACGTTTATCGTTTATACCTCGAACATCATGGCAATCCTTGGCCTGCGCGCGCTGTATTTTGCGCTTGCTGCGATGGTGCATCGTTTCCATTATCTGAAATACGCACTGGCGCTTGTGCTGGTGTTTATCGGCTCGAAAATCTTTGTCGCAGACTTTGTTCTAGGTGGCGAAAAATTCCCGCCGGTGCTCAGCCTTGGCGTCACCTTTGCGCTCATTCTAGGCGGGATATTGTTCTCGCTTTGGAAAACGAAGGGGGAGGGTGTTCACGACGCTATTGAACAGCCCCGTTCGTCCTGAGTAAGCCGAAGCCGAAGGCAGAGGCTGTATCGAAGGACCCTCCAACAGCCCCTTCGATACGGTACCTCGCTTCGCTCGGCACCTACTCAGGGCAAACGGAGTATGTGATAGACGTCAGCGCTTCTTAGTCGGCGCATCGAAATCGGGCGGTTTGTTGGCGATCCAGTCAACAAACCGCTTGATCGCTTCATGCGCAAGAAGTGCCTCGGCGGTTGAATAGCGCTTTTCTAAATCGCTGTTGCTGAAATTGGCGTGGATCGTTTTGTTGCAAATCGGATGGACCGGTTGTTGCTCGCGTCCGCCCCGGCTTTTGGGGACGGGGTGGTGCCATACGGTCACCTCGCCTATCGGGCGGCTGCATAGCCAGCAGTGCAGCACAGGTGGCGCTTCCGCCTCCTCTTCATCCTCCCAACCACGGTGTTTGCGCGCCATTATTTTTTCAACAAGTCCAGCACCGCGGCTGTCATCGCCTCAATTCCTAAACGCACCGATGGTTCCGGGGCGATTTTGAACAAAGGTGAGTGATGTCCGGCAACCGCTGGGCCACCATTCTTCGCCGCTTCGCGCCATTCGGGCTTGGTGCCGCCAACGCCGAAATAATAGCCAGGGATGCCGAACGACGGGTCGATGAAGAAGGCAAAGTCCTCCGCGCCCATGCCGGTCTGTTTGAATGGGATGACGACGTCTTTGCCCAGCGCATTGCCAATGGCGCCGTTCAGGCGACGGGCAAGTGCGGCGTCGTTGACAGTGACCGGCGTGGACTCGATGACCTTGACGATGGGCAGCTTATCCTCGGGCAGGCCGTTGGCCGCACCAATGCCTTTGGCGACGCGCTCGATGGAGGCGATCAGCCGGTCCCGGACTGCCTTATCGTTGGACCGGACGGTGACTTGCAGATCGGCATATTCGGAAATGATGTTGTGCTTTGTCCCTGCATGGAACGCGCCAACGGTAATCACGCCTGCTTCCAGCGGCCCTTTTTCTCTGGAGATGATCGACTGCAAGCCAACAACGATCTGCGAGGCGATATAGACCGGATCTTTGCCCAGATGTGGGGACGCGCCGTGCGTTGCTATGCCGGGAACGCGGATGTCAACGCTGTCAGCAGATGAATATTGGATGCCTTCGGACGCCGAAATTTTGCCGGTTTCCAGTTCTGCGGCGACATGAAAGGCTAGGGCATAATTGGGTTTGGGGAAGCGGGTGTACAGTCCGTCCTTCACCATGGCATCGGCACCGCCAACGCGTTCTTCGGCAGGCTGTACAACAAAGACGATGGTGCCCCTCCAACGATCTTTCATCCGTGCCATTTGCCGTGCGGTTCCGACCAATGACGTAATGTGAACATCATGGCCGCAGGCGTGCATCACCGGCATCTCAAGGCCATCGACGCCGACTTGCGTTACGGTGGAGGCATTGGCGAGACCGGAGCGTTCCTTAATCGGAAGCCCGTCCATATCGGCGCGGACGAGCACGACGGGGCCATCGCCGTTTTCCAACACACCGACTACGCCGGTCAACCCGACCTTTTCGGTGACTACCATGCCGGGGATTGCGCGCAATTCCTGCGCCATGCGCGCGCCAGTTTTGTATTCGCGGAACGACAATTCGGGATTGCGGTGGAAATGATCCCACAATGCCGCCAGCGATGTGTCATAGTCGGCTTTGACATCGGCCGCGTAATCGGGCTTTGCGTTTGCCGGTGCGGCAAGGATCGACGCAGTTGCAAGGGCGAGTAAAAGTGCTTTTTTCATGATGCCGCTCCAATTCGGAATGCGCAGAGTTTATTGCCGTCAAGGTCCCGGAAATAGGCACCGTAAAACGCTTGCGGCCCTTCATCGCCGCGAACACCGGGAGGGCCTTCGCATGCGGCGCCAAGTTCCAGCGCCTTTGCGTGCAGCGCATCGACCTGAGCGCGCTCCAACATCACCAAAGCGGCCATGTTGCCATTGCCAACGGTTGCCGATTTCTGATTATACGGCGCAGTGACAGCAATGCCAGGTTGCTCCATCGTTGTGCCCCACATGGTAAAGCCGCCCATGTCTTCGCCAAATTCCATTATCCGTTTCGCGCCGATCGTGCCCAACAGGCCGTCGTAAAAGGTACGCGCGCGGGGCAAGTCGTTCGACCCCATTGTGATATAGCCAAGCACCGAATCTCTCCCCCTATAAGTTACAAATCGCAACCTATCATGGGCAGGTTTCTAGGCAATGGCCAACTGCTGTTTCTTCTGGAACCATCGTTGTGTACCGCATGAAACCGCGTTTGGATTTCATATCCAGCCAGAACCCGCCACGAAAGGCGTAAGCCTCGCCAACATGGCCCAACCACAGACGGCCCATACTGTCTTTGTGCATGTGAATGCCAAGACCGTAGGCGGTGAAATAGCCCTTTTCATCGTTGCCGTTGCTGCCGTTAAAGCGCCATTGTACTTTGGTCATTTCGGCAAAGGTTTTTGCAGACAGCAATGGCCGTCCCCGTTTCAGTAGCATTTGGCCAATGGTGACTAACCCCTGCGGTGAAATGCGCAGCCCACCTTGCGGACTAAACGCTGACCCATGCTTGCCCAAAGTGTACAGTGCCAGATCGCAGCTGCCGGTGCTTGCGGGGGCCACGGGGCAGGGGTCTGCCCCGACCACCGGAGCATCGCGGGCAAGATCGCCATTGGTGCGCAATAATGTAACCGCCTGAGTCCGCCGTTCCGGACGGCACCCATCGCCCCAATTGAAACAAGCGTCGATTTTCAGCGGCTGCAAAACCAGCTTGGCGACCGCTGTATCGAACCGCTGCCCCGTTACGCTTTCAACGACAACAGCGATCAGCGGCGAGTTGAGATTG
>JANOTI010000050.1:0-1865 GCA_031416255.1 Sphingomonadales bacterium
GTCACAGAAATTCCATAGCGCGAAAGAGCCTTTTTCCGATGCAATATCACAAGCCGCGCATGCGCAAGGTTCGTATCCTCGCCACTTTGGGTCCCGCCAGCGACACGCCAGAAATGATCGAAAAGCTGTTTCGCGCTGGCGCCGATGCCTTCCGCGTCAATATGAGCCATGGTGAGCAGGCCGACAAAGCGCAGCTGATCGCCAACATCCGCGCACTGGAAAAGGCGTATAATCGTCCGACCACGATCCTTGTCGACCTGCAGGGTCCAAAGCTGCGCGTGGGCACTTTTGCGGGTGGCAAAGTCGAATTGAAAACTGGCGCTGCATTCCGGCTTGATACTGACAAAACACCCGGTGATGCCACCCGTGTGCATTTGCCACATCCAGAGATTTTTGCCGCGTTGGAGATTGAGGCGCGGCTGCTGCTTGATGATGGTAAGCTGGTGCTGCGCGTCACCGAAATCGGCCCCGATCACATCAACACCCGCGTCGAGGTTGGCGGGATGCTGTCGGATCGCAAGGGGCTGAACGTTCCTGATGTCGTTGTGCCGATTGCCGCACTGACCGAGAAAGACCGGTCCGATCTCGCCTTTGCCTTGGCGCAAGGCGTGGACTGGATTGCCTTGTCGTTCGTGCAGCGGCCAGAGGATGTCGCCGAGGGCAAAAAGCTGATCGGTGGGAAAGCCGCGTTGCTGGCGAAGATTGAAAAACCCGCCGCGATTCACCGGCTCGAGGAAATCCTCGAACTGGCCGACGGCGTGATGGTTGCGCGCGGTGATTTGGGTGTGGAAATGCCGCCGGAACAAGTCCCGCCATTGCAGAAAAAGATCGTCTCCGCTGCACGCCGCATGGGCAAACCTGTGGTTGTTGCAACGCAGATGCTCGAATCGATGATCGTCTCGCCATCCCCCACACGCGCCGAAGTGTCCGATGTGGCGACCGCCATTTACGATGGCGCCGACGCGGTAATGCTGTCCGCCGAAACAGCGGCGGGCGCTTGGCCGATTGAGGCGGTGTCGATTATGGACAGGATCGCACAGCAGGTCGAAAACGATCCCGATTTTTACAAACGCATCCATTTTACCGAGACGCCAGCCGATGCGACGACCGCCGACGCGTTAGCCGAGGCCAGCGGGCGGATTGCCGATACGGTGGAGACCAGCGCGATTGTGTGTTTTACATCGTCAGGGTCCACCGCACGGCGGATTTCGCGAGAGCGGCCATCGGCGCCTCTGCTGGTGCTGACCGCGTCAAAGGATACGGCGCGGCGGCTTGGGCTATTATGGGGCGCATTTGCGGTGACGACCAAAGACATTGGAAGCTTTGAAGAAATGGTTGCCAAGGGCAAACGCATGGCTTTGCGCTATTCGCTGGGCACCGCTGGTGCGCGGTTGATTATGATGGCGGGTGTTCCATTTGGCACGCCGGGTTCGACCAATGTGCTGCACGTCGTGCGGCTGACGGGGGATGAGTTGAAGGATCATTGATCCTGAAAAAACCGTTCGCCCTGAGCTTGTCGAAGGGCGTCCCGCGATACGGAGGGACGTGCTTCGACAAGCTCAGCACTAACGGTTTTCATACGCAAGATGTGCTCGGATTGTTATTCCGTCTAAGTCGCAACTCCGGTCGAAGCCAGCACCGCCAGCGCCACAATATCCGACGCACTGGACGACATCGTTGCAATCTGCACCGGTTTTTCCATGCCGACCAGCATCGGCCCGATCACTTGATCCCCGCCGAGTTCGCGCAGCAATTTTGCCGACAGGTTTGCCGATTGCAGCCCCGGCATAATCAGGACGTTGGCTGGCCCTGTTAAACGGCAGAACGGATATTTCGCCATCAGTGCTGGATTCAGTGCCACGTCA
>JANOTI010000051.1:0-14829 GCA_031416255.1 Sphingomonadales bacterium
ATTCAGTATGATGGTCCACCTGTAACCATCGAAGAAATGAATGAAACAATAAGCGAAGGTTGGCGGCAAGCAGCACTGAAAAGCGATTGTGCTAAGCGTTGATACTAATGTCTTGGCGCGGTATTTGTTGGGTGACGACCCGGTTCAAAAGCTGCTTGCAGAACAGACAATCTCCGATGGCGCATATGTGAGTTTGACCGTCCTGCTTGAAACGCACTGGCTGCTAGCATCGAGATATCGCTTGTCCACGAAGCAGATAATACAGCTTATCAACTTGTTGCGAGAAAACGCAACTATCCAGATTGAAGCTGACGACTGGGTCGATTGGATGCTGGAACGACTTGGCGTTGGCGCTGATTTTGCAGATTTAGTGCATTTGGTAGCCTCGCAAAATCAGTCCGCGTTTGCGACATTCGATCAAGCAATGACAAAACAAGCCGGGGAAAATTCGCCTGCAAAAATACTAGTTCTACGATAATGGCCAAGCTCTATTTCTATTACAGCTCAATGAATGCAGGCAAATCGACCACATTGTTGCAGGCCGATTTCAATTATCGCGAACGCGGAATGGAAACGATGCTGTGGACGGCGTCGCTCGATGTTCGGTACGGGCAGGGCTATGTGACCTCGCGGATCGGATTAAAGGCCGATGCCGATAAGTTTGATCCGGAAACGGATTTATGGTCCTCAATCACTGAAGAGCATTCTAAACGACTGCTGGCGTGTGTGCTGATTGACGAGGCGCAATTCCTATCGCCAAAACAGGTGATCCAATTGGCGCGAGTGACGGATGAGGCAGGGATACCTGTGTTATGCTATGGCCTGCGTACCGATTTTGCGGCTGAGCTGTTTCCGGGATCTGCCGCTTTGCTTGGGCTGGCGGATAATCTGGTTGAACTGAAAGCTGTATGCCATTGCGGGCGGAAATCGACGATGAACTTGCGCGTTGATGAACAGGGCAGGGCGGTAATTGATGGTGCGCAGACCGAGATTGGCGGTAATGATCGCTATGTCGCACTGTGCCGCAAACATTTCATGGAAGCGCGCAAAGCCTCGGAACTGGGTCATGCAGCGTTCAGTTTGGATCTAGCATCATCATAGCATTAGGAGATTAGCGATGACGAAATATGCGAAGTCCCTTTTAATTCTCGCGCTCGGCCTTGCAGCTTCAGGAGTTTACGCTGAGCCAACCAAGTCTGATTGGCCTGAAATTGGCGTTGAGACTTCAATATCGCTTCCCAATCGGTATATCCGTAATTTTGAGGCTGACGGCGATAAAGGGATATGGATCGAAGACTTGCAGCGTCGATGGTACTATGGCGCTTTCAAGGGGCGATGCTCTCGATTGGAGCATGCACGCGGCATAGCTTATGGCACGGATGGTTCTTCCAGTTTTGACAAGTCGAGCACGATTTTCGTCGAAGATGATTTTTGTCAACTAACCAGCTTTGTGACCTCGGAAAAGCCGCTGTCGCGTAAGGAACGCAAACGGCTTGCCAAAGAAGCGGCCATGAAGGCCAAAGCCTCCGCAAATTGACAATCCGATGCCGCGTCCCCAAGGCGCGGATATGCATGGCTGGATCATCCTTGATAAACCTGTGGGCCTTGGCTCGACGCAAGCGGTTGCTGCGGTAAAGCGCAATTTGCGTCAGGCGGGTTACGGCAAAGTCAAAGTCGGCCATGGCGGCACGCTGGACCCGTTAGCATCGGGGGTCTTGCCGATAGCTTTGGGAGAGGCGACCAAGCTGTGCGGGCGGATGCTGGATGCGTCTAAAGTGTATGACTTCACGATTAGCTTTGGAACTGAAACTAGCGGACTGGACGCCGAGGGGGAGGTGGTGGCGACCTCCGATCACCGGCCGACGCTGACAGAAATCGAAGCGGTGTTGCCCCGCTTCACCGGCCCAATCGAACAAATTCCACCAGCGTATTCAGCAATTAAAATTGACGGCAAACGTGCCTATGATCTGGCTCGTGCAGGCGAAACGGTTGAGATGAAAGCGCGGCAGGTCGCTATCCACAAACTCTCAGCCCGCCATGCTGAACTTGTTTCAGCATCCATCGCGCCGCCAAAACCGGCGGTTGAGGCTGATAGATGGACCCTGAAACAAGTTCAGGGTGACGATGTGATAGGGTCAGTGACGCTCACCGCAAATGTCTCCAAAGGAACCTACATCCGTTCGCTAGCCCGCGACATCGCATACGCCCTTGGCACAGTCGGTCATGTCTCTATGCTCCGCCGCACACGCGCTGGTCCGTTTAGCCTCGATCAGGCGATTTCGCTAGACAAACTCAACGCATTCGGCCAAGGCGCGCCTCAAGAAGACATTATCTTGCCGATAGAGGTAGGGCTGGTCGACATCCCGGCTCTCAATCTCTCCCCGGAACAGGCAAGGGCGATCCGCGAGGGGCGCGTCTTGACCGGGATAGCCTCGAACGATGGGCAATACTGGGCGCGGGATGCAGAAATGCGGCCTATTGCACTTGTTGAGCTGATCGCTGGTTTGTTAAAAACCGTTCGTGGCTTTAATCTGTAACATACGATGTTCGAAGGAAAAATATGTCTATTACTGCTGAACGTAAAGCCGAAGTTATTAAAGATAATGCTCAAGGCACAAATGATACGGGTTCGCCCGAGGTGCAGGTCGCAATTTTGACGGACCGCATCAAAACCCTGACCGAGCATTTCAAAGGTCATCACAAAGATAACCACAGCCGCCGCGGCCTGTTACAAATGGTCAACAAACGCCGTTCGTTGCTGGATTATCTGAAGAAAAAAGACGTTGATCGGTACAACGCACTCATCGGCAAGCTTGGCTTGCGCAAGTAATTTAGCGAAGGCGGCCCCTGACCGGGCCGCTTTTTGCTTTTGGGCATGTCGTGTTACGCGATGTGACCAAAGAAATGGGGCCTGCTCGCAATGAGGTGAGCATGCCACAGGGGCCAAAAGTGCTCCGCCCGGTCCGGGACGGGCACCCCGGAAAATGAAGAGGCCCCTTTACGCAATTGGGCGCAAAGGCATCTCAAGGAAAATCTATGTTTGATGTGAAAACTGTATCAATCGAGTGGGGCGGACAAACCCTGACACTCGAAACGGGCAAAGTTGCCCGTCAAGCCGACGGCGCTGTTATGGCGACCCTGGGCGAAACTGTTGTCTTGTGCGCCGTAACGGCCGCCAAAAAAGTGAAAGAGGGTCAAGATTTCTTCCCGCTCACAGTCAACTATCAAGAAAAATACTCCGCAGCCGGCCGTATCCCCGGTGGCTTTTTTAAGCGGGAACGCGGCGCGACAGAAAAGGAAACACTGGTTTCCCGTTTGATCGATCGTCCAATGCGGCCGTTGTTTCCAGAAGGTTTCTATAACGAGATCAACTGTATCGCGCACGTAATGTCCTATGATGGCCAGAACGAGCCTGACATACTGGCGTTGGTTGCAGCATCTGCTGCAATGACCATCTCCGGCGTTCCCTTCATGGGTCCAATCGGCGCGGCTCGTGTTGGCTATTTGAACGGCGAATACATCCTGAACCCGACGGACGAACAGGTTGCTGAAGGCGACCTCGATCTGATCGTTGCTGCAACCTATGACGCGGTGATGATGGTCGAATCCGAAGAGAACGAGCTTTCGGTAGAAATCATGCTAGGCGCAGTCTTGTTCGCGCATGATGCCTGTAAAGATATCGTCAAAGCCATCGTCAAGCTGGCTGAACAGGCCGCCAAAGACCCATGGGTTATGGCGGAGCAAGCCGATCTGTCGGCTGCTAAGGACAAGCTGAAAAAGCTCGTCGGCAAAGACATTGCCGCAGCGTATAAGCTGACCGACAAGTCGGCCCGCAGCAACGCGCTCAACGAAGCCCGCGCTAGCGCCAAGGCAGCCTTTGCCGACGCCAGCCCGCAGGACCAGATGGCCGCCAACAAGCTGATGAAGAAGCTGGAAGCTGAAATCGTCCGCAGTGCCATCCTGAAAGACGGCAGCCGCATCGACGGTCGTTCGACCACGCAGATCCGCCCCATCGTTGCGGAAACGCACTTTTTGCCACGCACACATGGCAGCTGCCTGTTCACGCGTGGTGAAACGCAAACCATCGCAACATGCACCTTGGGCACCAAGGATGCTGAACAGATGATCGACGGCCTCAACGGTCTGTCGTATCAAAACTTCATGCTGCACTATAACTTCCCACCATACAGCGTTGGTGAAGTTGGACGTTTTGGTGCGCCTGGCCGCCGCGAAGTGGGCCATGGCAAGCTTGCATGGCGCGCGCTAAAGGCTGTGTTGCCGACCAAGGATGAATTTCCATACACCATCCGCCTGACCAGCGACATCACCGAGTCCAACGGATAGTCATCGATGGCGTCGGTTTGCGGTGGATCGCTTGCGATGATGGATGCCGGTGTGCCGTTGAAGCGCGCCGTATCGGGCATTGCGATGGGCTTGATCCTTGAAGGCAAAGATTACGCCATCCTATCCGACATTCTGGGTGATGAAGATCATCTGGGCGACATGGATTTCAAGGTTGCTGGAACATCCGAAGGCATCACCACGATGCAGATGGACATCAAAATTGCCGGGATTACCCGTGACATTTTTGAAGCAGCGTTGAACCAAGCCAAAGAAGGCCGTGCACACATCTTGGCCGAAATGGCCAAGGCGCTTGATACTGCCCGCACCGAACTGTCCGACTTTGCCCCACGTATCGAAACGATGCAGATTGATAAGGCAAAAATCCGCGACATCATCGGCACCGGCGGTAAAGTAATCCGCGAAATCGTTGCCACCACAGGCGCAAAGGTCGATATCGACGACGAAGGTCTGATCAAGATTTCGTCAAGCGACATCGCCCAGATCGAAGCGGCCCGCAAATGGATTAGCGGCATCGTCGAAGAAGCTGAAGTTGGCAAAGTCTACGACGGCAAAGTCGTGAACATCGTTGATTTCGGCGCGTTTGTGAACTTCATGGGTGGCAAGGACGGCCTAGTCCATGTCAGCGAAATGAAGAACGAACGCGTTGAAAAGCCAACCGACGTCGTCAGCGAAGGCATGGACGTTAAGGTCAAGGTCCTCGAAATCGACCCACGCGGCAAGGTTCGCTTGTCGATGCGTTTGGTCGATCAAGAAACCGGCGCAGAAATCGAAGACACACGTCCTCCACGTGAGGAGCGCCCCAGAGGCGAAGGACGCGGTGATCGTCCAAGCGGTGATCGTGGCCCCCGTCGCGAAGGCGGCGGCGGTGATCGTAGCCGTGGCCCACGTCGTGACAGCGGCGGTGGCGGCGGTCGCGGCCCACGTCGTGAAAGCGGCGAAGGCAGTGAAGGGGGCAACCCCAACCACGTTCCTGATTTCTTGAAAGATTAAGCAGAAATTCGGGGACATACTGTTTGCGTGTCCCCGCAATTTTCCGCTGACAAAAAGGGCTGCTTCGGCGGCCCTTTTTTTTGCTAAAGACTACAGCCTGTTTGTGTCCAAAAGGTGCGATCCCTACTCTTGCAATTTGCTAAATCCACGTATCTGTGGGGCCGAGATGCAAACGTCTCTACCCACCTAATTCATCGCAGATACAGCTTGTCCCCGCTTATGGTCCAAAAAGCCTTGGCGGCGCGGCCAAGGGCTATTAAGGGATGCCCATGTTGAAAAAACTTTATGCACCGCTGGTCCTTGGCCTGTCCGCAACTCTGCTTTCGGGCTGCGCTATGCTGGGCGGCGGCGGTGGCGGTAGTGGCGCCAATACCAAATACGTCGCGCGCGATGTGAACACGCTGTACACCGCAGCGAAAGAACGGCTTGATGCAGGCAATTACGAAGTAGCGGCGGCCTTGTTTGACGAGGTTGAGCGTCAGCATCCCTATTCGCCATGGGCGCGCCGGGCACAGCTGATGAGCTCGTTCAGCTATTACATGGGGCAGAAATACAACGAATCGATCAACTCGGCAAAGCGCTTTCTGTCGATCCATCCCGGTAACAAAGATGCGGCTTATGCCTATTATCTCGTCGCATTGTGCTATTACGAACAGATCAGCGACGTAACCCGCGACCAAAAGATTACCGAGCAAGCTCTGGCTTCGCTTGGAGAAGTTCAGCGCCGCTATCCTAACAGCCGCTATGCCGCCGATGCGGGTTTGAAGATCGATTTGGTGAACGATCATCTGGCTGGCAAGGAAATGGAAATTGGTCGGTTCTATCAGCGTCGTTCCTTGTGGCTCGCGGCTTCGTTGCGGTTCCGCGAAGTGGTGCAAAAATTTGAAACCACAACGCACTCGCCAGAGGCTTTATACCGGCTGACCGAAAGCTATCTCGCGATGGGTTTGCCAGCCGAAGCGAAGAAATCGGCGGCTGTGTTGGGTGCCAATTACGCAAACAGCAAATGGTATGAGCGTGCGTTCGAGCTGATGCAAAAACACGCACCCGGAGCATGATGCTCAAAGGGGCGACACCGACATTATGCTGATCGGGCCTAAATGCTAACAGGGTTGTCGATCCGTGATGTCGTGCTGATCGAGGCGCTTGACCTTGAATTCGACCATGGCCTTGGTGTGCTTACCGGAGAGACAGGGGCAGGAAAGTCTATTCTGCTCGATGCTTTGGGTTTGGCACTTGGCGCACGTGCCGATAGTTCGCTCGTTCGCGCAGGAGCGGAACGGGCGCAAGTTACCGCCAGTTTTGATGCGCCGCAAAATGTGGCTACCTTGCTGACCGAGAATGACATTGCCGTAGAGGTAGGAGAGCCGTTGCTGGTCCGCAGGTCAGTAAAGCGCGATGGCGGCAGCAAAGCCTATATCAACGACCAGCCCTGTTCCGCCGCCTTGCTGCGCGATATTGGTGCGCAACTGGTCGAGATTCACGGGCAGCATGATGATCGCGGTTTGCTGAACCCGCGCGGGCATCGCAATTTGCTCGATATATTCGGCCGCTGCGATGTTGCGGGTGTGGCGGCGCATTTTACCGCGTGGCAAGAGGCGAAGGCGCGACTCGATATTGCTCGCGAAAGTATCGAAAACGCCATGCGCGATCAGGAGTGGTTGGAACACGCCGTTGCCGAATTGCTGGCGTTCAAACCGCAAGAGGGCGAGGAAGAACAGCTGGCTGGCGAACGTTCCGACATGCAAAAAGGTGAACGGATTGCCGAGGATTTGAAGACGGTGCTGGAGGCTTTCGACGGGCCGAAAAGCGGGCTCGCGCTGATCCGGTCCGTGGCGCGTAAATTGGACCGGTTGGCCGATGCGCACCCGTTATTGGCCGATGCGCTGACTTCCCTGGACCGCGCAGTGATTGAAGCGAGTGAGGCGGAAGATAAGCTAAACGCCGCCGCGCGCGCGGTTGAATTTGAACCGGCTCGGCTTGATGAAATTGAGGTCCGGTTGTTTGAACTGCGCGCCCTTGCCCGCAAACATAATGTTGCGCCTGATGCGATCCTGTCGTTGCAGGCAAATCTGACGGCGCGGTTGGAGTCAATTCAGGCGGGCGGCGAGGGGCTGGCAACGCTGGAGGCTGAAGTGAAGGCTAAGGCAGCAGTCTATAGAGAGCGGGCGGTGGCGCTGTCCAGAAACCGCACCACCGCCGCTGCAAAACTCGACACCGCCGTGAAAGCCGAACTGACGCCGCTGAAACTCGATGCCGCACAATTCCAAACTGCGGTCGAAGAACTCTCCGAAGACCGCTGGTCGGCAAGCGGGATGGACCGCGTCGAGTTCCTGATCTCGACTAATCCCGGTGCGCCCTTTGCGCCATTGACCAAAATTGCCAGCGGTGGCGAGTTGTCGCGCTTTATATTGGCGTTGAAAGTCGCGCTCGCCGAAGAAGGTGGAGCCGCAACGATCATTTTTGACGAAATCGACCGAGGTGTTGGTGGTGCAGTGGCCAGTGCCATCGGCGAACGCCTGTCGCGCCTTGCCAGCGGAGGCAAGCAATTGCTCGCGGTAACGCATAGCCCGCAAGTCGCCGCCAAAGGGGCTGCGCATTACTTCATCGCAAAATCGTCCGAGGGCACGGTTACCCGCACCGGCGTAACGCGCCTGAGCGCGAACGGGCGCAGGCAAGAAATCGCGCGGATGCTATCGGGGGCCGAAGTCACTGATGAAGCGCGCGCACAGGCCGAACGGTTGATGGAAGACGTATGAGATTCTTGGCGATAGCGTGCGTTGCGGCATTGGTGGGCTGTTCGACAACGGCTGTCGCACCACTTAAGCCGGCTACAACATTCTTCAACAACATAGCAAAGCTGTGCGGCAAAAGTTTCGCGGGAAAGCTGGTTGCAGGCGACGCCAGCGACGCCGATTTTGCCAAGGCCGATATGTTTGCGCATGTGCGCGAATGCAGCGACACCGAAATGCGCATTGCTTTTGACGTGGGTGAGGACGCATCGCGCACCTGGATCATAAGCAAGGTTGGCGATGGTCTGCGGTTAAAGCATCGGCACATGTTGAAAGATGGCAGCGAAGATCCCGCGTCCCAATATGGCGGCGATACGCAAGATTTGGGTACTTCCATGCGGCAGGAATTCCCCGTCGATGACTTTTCAAAGCAGATGTTTGTGAAGGAAGGCCGGACGGTTTCCACTACCAATGTCTGGGCGTTTGAAATCAAATCCGGCACGAGCCTGACCTATGAACTGTCGCGGTCCAACCGGCTGTTTCGTGTCGAATTTGATCTGACAAAGCCGCTGCCAAACACAAAGCCATGACGACACAGAGCGAAGCCGATGCCGCCAATGAATTGATGCGTCTTGCCAAGCAGATTGCGCATCATAACCGCCGCTATCATGCAGAAGATGCTCCGGAGATTTCGGATGCGGCGTATGACGCGTTTATAAGGCGGAATAATGAACTGGAAGCCGATTTCCCGCATCTGGTGCGCGCCGACAGCCCCAATGCTTCGGTCGGCGCAGCGGTTGAAAACTCGCCTTTGTCCAAGATTACGCATGCCAAAAGGATGATGAGCCTCGATAACGCGTTCAATGACGAGGATGTTGAGGATTTTGTAGCGCGTGTGCGGCGATTTTTGAACCTGCCTGAAGGCACACTGGTTGCACTGACGGCGGAGGATAAGATTGACGGGCTGTCCTGTTCGCTGCGCTATGAAAGTGGCGTGCTGGTGCAGGCGGCAACGCGCGGTGATGGCGCGGTGGGTGAAGATGTGACTGCCAATGTACGGACGATTTCTGACATACCTCAACAATTGAATGGCAAAGTTCCATCTATTTTCGAAATTCGCGGCGAAATCTATATGGCGAAGGGCGATTTTGAGGCGCTGAATGCTCGGCTGTTGGCCGAAGCCGATGATCCAGAAAAAGCCCGCCAATTTGCCAACCCGCGCAACGCGGCGGCAGGGTCGTTGCGGCAGAAGGATGCCAGCGTCACGGCATCGCGGCGTTTGCGCTTTCTGGCGCATGGTTGGGGCGAGGTTAGTGAACTGCCTGCTGATAGCCACTATAATGTGATGAAAGCGATTGAGGCATGGGGTGTGCCGGTGTCGCCGTTGTTGATCCGCGCCGATAATGCTGCCGATGTGCTGAAACACTATCGCAGTATTGAATCACAGCGCGCCGATTTGCCATACGATATCGACGGTGTCGTTTACAAAGTGGATCGGCTTGATTGGCAAGAGCGATTGGGTTTTGTTGCAAAGGCTCCACGTTGGGCGATTGCGCACAAGTTCCCGGCTGAACAGGCGGAAACTACATTGGTGGCTATTGATATTCAGGTAGGCCGGACTGGCAAACTGACGCCGGTCGGGCGGCTGAAGCCTTTAACAGTGGGCGGCGTCGTCGTTTCAAACGTAACGCTGCACAACCGTGACGAAATTGCGCGACTGGGTGTGCGTCCCGGCGACCGTGTGAAGGTGCAGCGGGCAGGGGATGTTATCCCGCAAATTGTGGAGAATTTGACGCGAGATCAGGAGCGAGCGGCTTATCATTTCCCCGATCATTGCCCCGAATGTGGGTCCGAAGCGGTTGCGGAAGAAGGCGAAGTTGATGTGCGCTGCAGCGGTGGATTGGTCTGCCCTGCGCAGCGTGTCGAGCGACTGCGCCATTTTGTTTCGCGGGTGGCTTTGGATATCGAAGGGCTGGGCGAAAAAACGATTGTCGAATTTTTCGAACTGGGCTGGCTGGAAAGCCCTGCGGATATATTTCGTTTGAAAACAAAGCGTTTTGAGATTTTAAAACGCGAAGGTTGGCAGGATAAGTCTGTGGATAACCTGTTGGCAGCGATTGAGGCAAAGCGCGCGCCGGACGCCGCAAAGCTGTTGTTCGGCCTTGGCATTCGTCATGTTGGTGTGGTGACTGCGCGTGATCTGATGAAAAATTTTACGTCGCTGCCGCGCCTTCGCGATGTAGCAACATCGGATGATAATGAGGCTGAATTAACGCAGATCGACGGCGTCGGCCCTGTTGTCGCAAAAGCACTGCGTGAGTTTTTCCACGAGCCGCACAATGCCGCCGTTTGGGACGATTTGCTTAACGAAGTATCGCCGCCAGATTATGTTGTCGAAGTTCGTGCGTCCTCTGTATCGGGAAAAACCATTGTGTTTACCGGTGCGCTGGAAACCATGAGCCGCGATGAGGCTAAGTCTCAGGCGGAGGCTTTGGGAGCGAAAGCGGCTGGGTCAGTTTCGGCAAAAACCGATTTGGTCGTTGCGGGGCCGGGGGCTGGATCGAAGTTGAAAAAGGCGGCTGAACTGGCATCGAAGTGATCGACGAGGCTGCGTGGGCCGCAATTGTGGCGAGTGCACTGTAAAGGAGGCCATTCCGGCATCAGACTTTGCCAATTTTACGGCAAATTCTATGCTTTTATACCTCAAATCAGCTCCGCAAATTCTGCGACTAATCCTTCATAAAGCCGCCGCTTAAATGGCACGATCAAACTGGGGAGATCCGCGGGTTCAACCCAGCGCCATTCGGAAAACTCTGGGGTGTGTGTGGCGATGTTTATATCCTTATCATCACCTTTAAAGCGCATCAGGAACCAGTATTGCCGCTGTCCGCGCCATTGGCCTTTCCACAGTTTGCCGACCAAATCATCAGGCAGATCATAGAAATATTCTTCTTTTGACCGCGCAAGTACATCAACCAGATCGCGGGTAATGCCGGTTTCTTCTTCCAGCTCGCGCAAAGCGGCTTCCTCGGCATCTTCACCATCATCGATCCCACCCTGCGGCATTTGCCACGCGATGTTGCTGATGCTGTCGATGCGTTGGCCGACAAAGACTTTGCCATCCCGATTGGCCAGCATGATGCCAGCGCACGGGCGGTAGGGGAGCGATTCATTTGGGTTCATGCAACGGCCATGACCTCTGCGAGCAATTCCTTCAAGGCAGTAAAATTGCCGGTTACATCATCTTGCGCCGAAGGAATCGCTTTGCGCAGCGTGATATGGCCATGAATATTGCCATCTGCGCTGCGATATTCGACGCGCACACCCGCCGCTTTCAGCGCCTCGACATAGGCAATGCCTTGGTCGCGCAAGGGATCAAGGCTGGCGGTTGTGACCAAAGAAGGTGGCATGCCGGCGTGGTCAAATTTCAACGGCGCTCCGCGATAATCGCTGCCATCAGCCTGATAGGCATCGGTGAAATAGGCCATGGAATCGGCGGTCAGCAGATAACCGTCGGCAAAATCGCGCATGCTTTGCCAATCGGCGCTGTCGCTGACCACCGGATAGATTGGATGCTGCACCAGCACCGGAACAGCCGCAGGATTATCGCGCAAGGCCATGGTGGTGACGATAGTCAAATTGCCGCCTGCGCTATCGCCCGAGGTGACTAGGCCGGTTACTTCCAGCCCCAGTTCCGTCGGACTATCCGCAATCCAGCGCGTTGCTGCTTCACAATCGACCGCAGCTGCCGGAAAGCGATGCTCCGGCGCAAGGCGATAGTCGATGGAGATCACGGGCATGTCCAGCTGCCGCGCTGCCTCGGCGCAATAGGGGCCATAAACTTCCAAATCGCCAATGGTGAACCCGCCGCCGTGATAAAACACCATCACTGGCCCTGCGTCGCGATTTTCCTGCGCATCATAAAGCCGGGCAGCGATGTTGCCCGCAGGTCCCGGGATGGAAAGATCGCGGATTACGGCCAGTGGCCCTATGTCGGCCTCTGCCAAGGAACCGAGGATAATCATAGACATTCGCGCTTCTTCTGGCGACATTTCGCTCATCTTTGGCCCCGGTTGCGCATTAAGAAATGCAAGGAATACCGCCACATCGGGCCGCGCTATATGGTCGCTCATATTCTCTCTCCTATTCGGTCTTGGTTCAAAGCATACGGCCATGCGAAAGCTGCGTCCATGGCAAAGCCAGGCTGTGGGCAAAGACAGATTTCCTATTTGGATTTGGCGCAAAAGCGCGCATAGAGACGGATTAACAGAACAATTAAGAATGCGGGATTTTACGAAATGGCAACTGCCGCGCGCAGCATCGATACCCAAGCCCCAGCCGACAACATAAACCCAGAGTCCGTCGTCGTCCGCTTTGCGGGAGACTCTGGCGATGGTATGCAGCTGACCGGTGGGCAGTTCACTTTGTCGGCGGCTTTATCGGGCAATGATTTTGCGACCTTCCCCGATTTTCCCGCAGAAATCCGAGCTCCGCAAGGGACGTTGTTTGGAGTCTCGGCATTTCAGATTAACTTCGGTGCGTCGGATATTGAAACCGCAGGCGATGCCCCTGACGTGCTGGTGGCGATGAATCCGGCGGCGCTGAAAACCAATGTTGTTGATTTGAAACCGGGCGGTTTGATTATCGCTGATAGCGGAGAGTTTAACGCCCGCAATCTTTCCAAAGCGCAATATGCCGTCAACCCGCTGACCGATGACTCGCTGGGTAAATGGCAGCTGGTGCAATTTGATATTTCGGCGTTGACGATTGAGGCGGTGAAGCCTTTTGGTCTGGGTAACAAAGACGCGCTGCGGTGCAAAAACATGTGGACGCTGGGTCTGGCGCTGTGGATGTTTGACCGAGACCGTGCGCCGATTGAGGCGTGGTTGAAGGATAAGTTTGCGAAGAAGCCAATCCTTGCCGACGCCAATATCGCGGCGCTGAATGCGGGGCATGCCTATGGTGAGACTGCCGAAATCGGCAATCCCGGCTCAGTCGCCATTCCGCGTCGTCATGTGGGTGCTGCCCCCGTTGACGCTGGGCTGTACCGCACAATCAACGGTGCCGATGCCGCCGCGCTTGGCCTTGTTGCCGGGTGCCAATTGGCGGGTGTGAAGATGTTTTTTGGTGGCTATCCGATTACGCCAGCCAGCTCGATTTTGCACGCCTTGGTGCGGTATAAGGAATACGGCGTCACTACCTTTCAGGCGGAGGACGAGATTGCCGCCATCGCAGCAGCCATCGGCGCATCCTATGCCGGGCAATTGGGGGTAACCTCTTCATCGGGGCCGGGTATCGCGCTCAAAACCGAGGCGATGGGTCTTGCGATCATGACCGAGCTTCCGTTGGTGATTATCAATTCGCAGCGCGGCGGACCTTCGACGGGTTTGCCGACCAAGACCGAGCAGTCTGATCTGTATCAGGCGGTCTATGGCCGTAACGGTGATGCGCCGTTGCCTGTCATCGCGGCGCGCAGCCCCAGCGATGTGTTCGACTGTGCGATTGAAGCGGTGCGGATTGCGACGCAGTTTATGACGCCGGTAATGCTGTTGACTGACGGCTATATTGCAAACGCGGCGGAGCCTTGGAAGGTTCCTGACATGTCGACATATGAGCCGTTTCCGGTGACCTTCCTTGACCATGTGCCCACAGGAGGCTTCAAACCCTATGGCCGTGATGATAAGCTGGCGCGGCCTTGGGTAAAGCCCGGCACGCCCGGATTGCTGCACCGCATCGGTGGGATCGAAAAAGAGGTCGATACCGGCCATCTGAACTACGGCGCGGCCAACCATCAGGCGATGACGGACATCCGCAAAGGCAAAGTCGATGGCGTCGCGGCGCACATTCCCGACCAAGAGGTTTGCTTGGGTAACGAAGGCGGAAAGCTAGCCATAGTCGGCTGGGGCTCAACCTTTGGCCCGATCCATCAAGCCGTCCGCAAGGCGCGCGCCAAAGGTCACGACGTCAGCCACATCCACGTCCGCCACATCTGGCCGATGCCAAAGAATTTGGGCGATCTGCTGAAAAGCTATGACAAGATCATTGTCCCCGAAATGAACACGGGCCAGTTCAAAACGGTGCTGCGCGACCAGTTTTTGGTTGATGCTAGGCCGTTGAATAAAGTGAGTGGGCAGCCGTTCCGCATTGCCGAAATTGAAGCCGCCATTGAGGAGGCACTAATATGAATGACATGACCCCCATAACCAAAGGCTCCCCCAAGGATTGGGAGACTGATCAGGAAGTCCGCTGGTGCCCCGGTTGCGGTGACTATGCGATCCTGAAAGCTGTGCAGCGCACGATGCCGGAACTGGGCAGCACGCCGGAAAACACAGTGTTTATCAGCGGCATTGGCTGCTCCTCGCGTTTTCCTTATTATATGGAAACATACGGTTTCCACACCATCCACGGCCGTGCGCCTGCGGTGGCGACGGGGGTGAAGCTGGCCAATCCGGACCTTGATGTCTGGATCATTACCGGCGATGGCGACGCGTTGTCGATTGGCGGCAACCACACGATGCACCTGCTGCGCCGCAATCTGGATTGCCAGATTATGCTGTTTAATAATGAGATTTATGGCCTGACCAAGGGCCAATACTCACCCACCAGCCGCGTTGGCACAACCAGCCCGACGACGCCCTTTGGTTCGGTTGATCGCCCCGCGACGCCGTGCGCCTTTGCGCTCGGTTCCGGCGCACGCTTTGTCGCGCGTGGTTTTGATATCTCCAAAAACCTGCCTGAGGTG